>DJSH01000077.1:53685-60978 GCA_002440225.1 Candidatus Segatella violae | reverse complement strand
GTAATGCTTTTGCCCTTACAGGCGCATTCTATTTGCGTATTCTACCCAGGGCGATGCCCTGGGCTAGGTGCTGTTGCCCTTGCAGGGCGCATTCTTGATTACTTGCGAAAGTTCAGTATAATATAATAATGTATATACTTAATAAAACAATGAACCACCAGAAAAACACCAGACCTTAAAAAAAATCCGTGTAATCCGTGCCTAAAACCATCAAGAGATGGCTCCGATAATCTCTGTGACGCTCTTCACTCCGTGCGAATCGAGCCACTCGTTTATTCCGTCCTTCACCTTCTTGGTCACGGCAGGGTCGATGAAGTTGGCGGTTCCAATCTCGATGGCGGTAGCGCCACACATCAAGAACTCGATGGCGTCTTTGGCGGTAGAAATTCCACCCAGTCCCACCACAGGAATCTTCACGGCATGAGCCACGTCCCACACCATGCGCAGGGCCACAGGCTTCACGCAAGGACCGCTCAAGCCTCCCGTGCGGATGCTCAGCAGCGGCTGACGCTTCTCTATGTCGACAGCCATTCCCATCAGCGTGTTGATGAGCGAAACAGAGTCGGCGCCCTCCGCCTCCACGGCTCGGGCTATCTCGGCGATGTTGGTCACATTAGGCGAAAGCTTCACGATGAGCGTCTTGTGATAAGCCTTGCGCACAGCCTTCACCACGCTGGCAGCCCCCTCGCAGGTCACACCGAAAGCCATTCCGCCATCCTTCACGTTAGGGCAAGAGATGTTCAGCTCTATGGCAGGAATCTTGTCCAGTTCGTCGATGCGAGCCGCACACTCAGCATAGGTCTCTGGCGAATGTCCGCTCACGTTCACAATCATATTGGTGTCAATGTCCTTGATCTGAGGATAGATGTGGGAGCAGAAATACTCCACGCCCTTGTTCTGGAGTCCCACGCAGTTGAGCATTCCCTGAGGGGTCTCAGCCATGCGAGGATAGCCGTTCCCCTGTCGAGGCTCCAAGGTCGTGCCCTTCACGATAATGCCGCCAATCTCCTCCAGGGGAACGAAATCGGCAAACTCCAATCCGTAGCCGAATGTACCCGATGCAGTCATCACCGGATTCTTCAGCTTCAAATCCTTTATATTTACACTTAAATCAGCCATAATTTTCTAATTTTACTTTAAAAAGTTTTTACAAAAGCGAAACATTTCCCTAAACATTTGCAAGAAAAAATCTTCACTCTAAAGAGCAAGGGAATTCTTCACTCTTCGTTTTTCACTCTTCACTCGCTTAAATCTCCCAGTTGAGTTTTTCGATGTTGAACACAGGTCCATCCTTGCATACGCACAGGTTGCCCTCGGTGGTTTTCTCCACACAACAGAGGCAAGCACCCACGCCACAAGCCATCTTGTTCTCCAGCGAAACCTCGCAATCAACGCCTGCCTTCTTGGCGTAGCGAGCCACGCTCACCATCATCGGCTTCGGACCGCAAGAGGAAATCATATCAAACTGCTCGTTCTCCAGCACCGAGTGGTTGGTGACAAATCCTACTTCTCCAGCCGAACCATCCTCGGTGGTGATGCACACACGACCAATCTTGCCAAATTCGTCGAGCTCCAGCAAGTCGTTTGCCGAACGAGCCCCTAGCAGGAAGACCACCTCGGCGCCAAAGTCCTTGATGAGTTTGCCGAAATAGAGCAGCGGAGCCACACCTACACCTCCACCCACGAGCAGGAACTTCTGACCTCTATGGATAGGCATGGTGAACCCATTGCCCAGAGGCAACACACAATTGAGCGTGTCGCCCGCCTGCAATTTTCCGAGCTGTCGGGTTCCGTCGCCCACCATGGCGACGAGCAACCAAAGCTCATTTTTCTCACGGTCCACATAGTTGATGGAGATAGGACGACGAAGCATGGTGGTAGGCGAATGGTCTACTCTCACTTCTACAAATTGACCAGGCAAGATTTCAGGCAAAGGTTTCTCGTCGGTAAGCTTTATCAAAACATGCTTATCGCTGAGAGCCTCCACAGAGACCACCTTCAGGTCGAGGACGTATTTTTTCATCTTGTTCACTTTTAAGATTTGATGTTTCTTGTTTCTATTATGGAAGCATTCTTGCTTCTACTTTAAAGCATTCTTGCTTCTTTACGGTGGCAAAACCTTGGGATCCGCCACCTTATTTATAATATATAGTGCAAAGGTACGGCAAAAAAATGACTTAAAGAAAAGATTTCTCGATTTTTTATAGCCCACCCCCGCAAAAGCATCCAACAGCAAGGCACACCCGACTCCACCCCCCAACACACCTGGAAGTGGTCAAAATGGTCAAATGTCAAATGTCAAATTCACTCTTTCAACTTATTTTTTGGGTACAAAGGTCTCCCACGTCTGATCATCGTAGAAAATACGAATCTCGGTAATCTTGCGCTGCGGTTTGTCTATATACTTTACCTCCGTTTGGGTGATATTTTTAGGTGTACGATTTACACCCTGCATTCTAGGCTGGTCGAAAAGGGAAGGAGAGGCAGGGGAGGATGGAGCATCGCTGCCGCCAAAATCGAGCGTAGCCTCGCCTGTAGCAGCCGAACCTGGGTTGGCTGTCCCGATAGCCCCATCGCCTCCCGAGGAAGAGCCAGCAGCCGAGTGATCATTTTCGCCCTCACCAGCCTCCTGATTCATATACATGGGAGGAGTGCCATAGAGCATCCAATAAACATTCACCTGCGGAAAACTCTTATGAATTCCGTCGACGATGCTAAGCGACGGATTGGTCTTTCCATTGAATATATTGCTCAGGGTGGCAGGGGTCGTACCGATGAGCTGCGCAAAATTTTGCTGAGTGAGATGCTGATCTTCCATCAGCTGTCTGATTCTATCTTTCATGCTCTGAAATTTATAGTGTTCATTCTTGTCTTGTTTCGATGTTATATTTCCGAACAAGGGCAATTTTGCCCCTTTTTCGGTTGCTTTTACAAAGGTAAAACAAAAATATAGAACTACCAAACTTTCTTGAAAATATTTAGTTTTTTAAACTTTATGTTTGTATTTATAAATTTAAAATTCTCACAGCAGGTAGGCAAATTTTTGGGTTTATATTTATAAATCTTTATTTAGTATTTCAAAATACATATTAATCAATTCTTTATTAATAATAGCTAATTAGCTGGCTTTTCCATACTTAAACTAGCTATATAATAGGAATTCTAGGGTTATATGCAGCATCTTCTGCCTTTTTCCGGCAAGACTATTGGTCTTATATTTCAAATATAATCATAACAAGTTGGGTTTCATGTAGTTATAAAGCACTAAGCTTAATCGCATATTTATTCATTTACATTTTGAAAGCGGTAGATTTATATTTATATATATAAACTTATGCCAGTCGAAACAAACTTTAGTTTTCTTACATTTATATTTATAAATCAAAAGAACACCTTGTGATTTATAAATTTAAATAAGTAAACTTTCGAAAACTAAACCTTAACAAATGCAAACAACAAAATAAGAAGGACTTAAAATGGCTATTTTTTCCATTTTCGCCATATTCTGCCCCGATGTAGGAGTAAAAGCCAAATACGCCAACCACGAAGATGGTTATTTGCGCTAACATACTGAAAAACAGAATATTTACAATGTATTTTAGCCTATCACGAAAAATGACCATCTAGCTCAGAAAAGAGCCAATTTTGCTGTTTTTAGGCCCAAAACGGGCAAAAAAAGCCCCCAAACTGCGCCCATTTTTAACCAAAACAGACCCAGTTTGGGGGATATTTATAATCCTAAACGCTATCTTAGGGCTTTCTTCTGCCAGCCAGAAAACGGTTCCCTTCCACAGTCGCCGAGAGAAAACTCTTCCCTCCCCTCTCCCATCCATCAGAGAGAATGGGCACTCGCTAGTGGAGGATAAAAAAGACGAGTTCTCTCATCAATTCGCCAGCCGAAGTGAATGGATTGTCAAGACCCTTGCTCTTTGCATCCACCTCCTTGAACTTGTCGATAATCTGCATCACCTTCATCCCAGAGAAGTTTCTCATTCCTGTAACATAGTCGCGCACAGCCCAAGTTCCTCGCAAATCCAAGAATTTTGCGAGCTCACTCTCGTTCTGTTTGTTGGGTGCATAATAAGCTATCATCAAATTTTGGAAATAAGAAAAGAGCATCGGGAGAAGAGCATAGAGCGAACCACTCTTCGGATTGCTGTCAAAATAATTTATTATCTGATTAGCCTTGAAAACATCCCGGTTTACGATGGCGCTGCGCAACTCGAACGCATTGAAATCTTTGCTCACCCCAATCTCTCGCTCCACCAACTCTGGCGTAACCCTCCGGTCGGAATCAGAGAGAGAGAGGAGCAGCTTGTCGAGCTCGGAGGTGAGTCGGTTCAAATCAGCCCCGATGTGGTCGGCTATCATCTGAGTGGCCTTTGGCTCTATCGTGGCCTTGTGCACCTTCAGGTAAGTCTCGATGAAACTAGGCAGCTGGCGGTCGTAGAGCTTCTTGCTCTCAAACACCACCCCCACCTTTTCGGCACGAGGCAAGAACTTTTTACGGCGGTCAATACTGCCGTTTTTGTGACAGTAAACAAGGATGGTCGATTTTACGGGATTTTCGAGATACTTCTCAAGCGCCTCCAAAATTCGCAAATTCTGAGCTTCCTTCACCACCACTACCCTGTGCTCGGCCATCATCGGATAGCCCTTGCAGAGGTCGGCAACCTGGGCTGCCGTGGTGTCGGCACCAAAGACCACAGTCTGGTTGAAGTCACGTTCCTCAGGTTTGAGCACGTTCTCCATGATGTAGTCACAAATCTTATCTATATAGAAAGGTTCGTCGCCCATCAACACATAGACGGGGGCGAACTTGCGAGCCTTCAAATCTTTCATGATAGACTCGTAACTTATTCCGCTTTTCTTTTCTGCCATTGAAATATTTTTTGTATCTTTGCCAAAGATAAGCTGCACTCGGCAATTTGAAAACGAGCTTTCATTGCGCTCGTCAGCATTATCTGTGCGCAAAGGTACAAAAATAATTTGAACTATATATAATAAGGTGTAGAAAAATCTCATTTCGCACCCTCAATAAAAGACAAGAAAATGATTCGCTTAAATTTACCGCCCTTCGAATATAAGGTTTCGGGCACCAAACAGCACCCACAGATACTCGACATCTTGCGTCGAAAATTCATCGCACTCACCCCTGAAGAATGGGTGCGCCAACACTTCATCCATTTCCTGATAGAGCACAAGGGCTACCCCGCAGCCCTGCTCGCCAACGAGATTCAACTGAAGTGTGGCGACAAGGTGCTAAGAGCCGACAGCGTGCTCTATTCTCGCGAGCTCCGCCCACGAATGATCATCGAGTACAAGGCTCCACACATCCCCATCACCCAAAAAGTGTTCGACCAAATATCAGTATACAACCTGCTCCTCCACGTCGATTTTCTGGTGGTGAGCAACGGACTGCAACACTACATCTGCAAGATGGACTACGAAGGTAAAAAATATGTATTTCTCGAAGACATTCCCGACTATTCAGAATTATTGACAATTTAGCCCCCTTGGCATTAGCAGCCAAAGTCCTCAGCATTCACAGTTTCAAAGCCTCAGCATTCGCTTTCTCACAGCCCAAGCACCTGCGGCCTCACAACTCAACACCTGCCACCTCACAACCCAATACCTGCGACCTCACAACTCAACACCTGATGCCTCACAAACCAAACACAACCGATGCAAAATTTGCGAAATTCCGAGCGATAGGCCAGTCGTTCAGAAATTCGCAAATTATGGAAGGGTTATTTTTTGATAAAAAACTCGCATTCTCTTTGTATTCTCCACCTTTTCCACTATCTTTGCATTCTATTAAATTATACATATTTTATAAATGACAAACGAGAATATCAAAATCGCCGTGGCTGGCACAGGCTATGTAGGCCTGAGCATCGCCACCCTGCTGAGCCAGCACCATCAGGTGGTGGCGGTAGACGTGGTGCCCGAGAAAGTGGAGCTCATCAACTCCCGTCGCTCTCCCATCCAAGACGAATACATAGAAAAATACTTGAAGGAGAAAGACCTCCACCTCAAGGCTACCACCAACGGAGCAGAAGCCTATAAAGACGCCGACTTCGTGGTCATAGCCACCCCTACCAACTACGACCCGGTGAAGAACTATTTCGACACATCACATGTAGAGGAGGTCATCAGGCTGGTGATGCAGGTAAATCCCAAGGCCATCATGGTCATCAAGAGCACCATCCCTGTAGGCTACACCGAGAGCATCCGCAAGAAAACAGGCAGCGACAACATCATCTTCGCCCCAGAGTTTCTGCGCGAGAGCAAGGCTCTCTACGACAACCTCTACCCTAGCCGCATCATCGTGGGCAGACCCAAGGACGACGAGCGACTAGACCAGGCAGCGCACACCTTCGCCGCTCTGCTGCAAGAGGGAGCCATCAAGGAAAACATCGACACGCTCTTCATGGGGCTGACCGAGGCTGAGGCGGTGAAACTCTTCGCCAACACCTACCTGGCACTGCGCGTGAGCTACTTCAACGAGCTGGATACTTACGCCGAGATGAAGGGACTAGACACCAAGGCCATCATCGATGGCGTGGGGCTGGACCCTCGCATCGGCTCCTTCTACAACAATCCATCCTTCGGTTACGGAGGCTATTGCCTGCCTAAGGACACCAAGCAGCTGCTCGCCAATTATGCCGATGTGCCCGAGAACCTCATCCAGGCCATCGTGGAGAGCAACCGCACCCGCAAAGACTTCATCGCCGACCGAGTGCTCAACAAGGCTGGCTACTACGACTACGCCAACCAAAACAACTATCGTGCCGAAGAGGAGAAGCCTTGCACCATCGGTGTGTACCGACTCACGATGAAGAGCAACAGCGACAACTTCCGCCAAAGCAGCATACAGGGCGTGATGAAGCGCATCAAGGCAAAGGGAGCGCAAGTAATCATATACGAACCAACGCTGAAAGACGGCTCCACATTCTTCGGCAGCCGTGTGGTGAACGACCTCAAGCTCTTCAAACAACAGAGCCAGGCCATCATCGCCAACCGATACGACAAATGTCTCGACGACGTGGAAGACAAGGTTTACACACGCGACATCTTCCGCAGAGACTAGCAGCCGTAAACAGCAGAGACAATCTGCCAACAAAAAGAAATTATAAACATTAAAAACAAGAATAAGAAAATGGCAAAATTAGTAATCAATTCCTACGAGGAATTTGCATCTCACCTCGGTGAGAAATTAGGAGAATCAGACTGGTTGCAAATCGACCAGGATCGCATCAACAAGTTTGCAGACGCAACACTCGACCCACA
>DJSH01000077.1:23162-53588 GCA_002440225.1 Candidatus Segatella violae | reverse complement strand
CTCTCTGTGTTGCCTTATCTCTGGCAGCAAATCCTTGAGGTGAACAACCTCAAGATGCTGGTAAACTATGGAATGGACAAGATGAAGTTTGGCCAGCCAGTAATCACAGGCTCACGCATCCGCCTCGTGGCTACTCTCCACGACATTCAGAACCTGCGCGGAATCTGCAAGACCAGCATCAAGTTTGACATTGAAATCGAAGGACAGCGCAAGCCTGCTCTCTCAGGCATCGCCTCTTTCCTCTACTATTTCAACAATTAATCACTCCCCATCATGGCAGCAGGAAAATGGATAGGAGGCTTCCTCGGCTTCATCACCGCAGGACCCCTCGGAGCCTTGGCTGGCTATGCGCTTGGCTCACTCTTCGACCATGGGCTCGACGCAGTGAACCGCGATGGCGACCATCACTACGACAATGCTTATGGTGCTTATAGCGGACAAAGCGACTACAGCAGCCAGGCCTTTAGCGGAGGCAGTCAACAACAGACCTACGAGGGCGAGCGCAACAGCTTTATGTTCTCGCTGCTCGTACTCGCCTCTTACATCATCACCGCCGATGGAAAAATCATGCACTCGGAGATGGAGGTGGTGCGCCGATTCCTGCGCCAGAACTTCGGCGAGGCAGCCAAGCAGCAGGGCGAGGAAATCCTCCTCAAGCTCTTCGAGCAGCAGAAGCGCATGGGAATGGCTGAATATCGTACGGTAATCCACGACAGTTGCCGACAGATTAGCGCCAACATGCTCTACGAGCCGCGACTCCAGCTAATCAACTTCTTGGTAATCATTGCCCAGGCAGACGGCGTGGTGGTGCCCGAGGAGATAAAAGCCCTGAAGGAAATGGCATACTACATGGGTATATCTGCCCAGGACGTAGACCAGATGCTCAACCTTCAGAGTGGGGCCTCCGCCTCCAGCAGCCTCGACGACGCCTATCGCGTGCTGGGTATCAGTCCTTCAGCAACCAACGATGAGGTGAAAGCAGCCTACCGCAAGATGGCACTCAAGCATCACCCCGACAAGGTGGCAGCGCTGGGCGAAGACGTACGTCGTGCAGCCGAAAAGAAATTCCAGGAAATCAACGAAGCCAAGGAGAGGATCTTCAAGGCCAGGGGAATATAAAAACGCAGGAAGAACGAACACAAAGTTTTTCCTGGCGGAAATCCAAACAACGTAAAAGGGCTCAAGAGAAATTCTCCTGAGCCCTTTTTCTATTTATACTTTCTGCTTATTCAGCTTTATTCTGCGTCTTCGCTCTTCTTCTTGCGAATGGAACGCTTGCGCTTTGGCTTCTCCTCTGCAGCAGGAGTCTCAATCTTGACACCAGCCAATTCTGGGTCGATCAAGATACGGCCACAATACTCACAAGGGATAATCTTCTTGTGCATCTTGATGTCGAGTTGGCGCTGAGGTGGAATCTTGTTAAAACAGCCACCACAAGCATCACGCTGAACGTACACAATGCCCAAACCGTTGCGGGCACCATTGCGGATACGCTTGAAGCTCTGGAGCAAACGTGGCTCAATCTTCTTCTCCAACTCAATGGCCTTTTCCTTCAGGCGCTCTTCCTCCTCACGAGTTTCAGCCATGATGTCCTCAAGCTCAGAGCGTTTCTCCACCAAGCCCTTCTCACGGTCTGCCTTCAAGTCCTCAGCCTTGTGCAAGTCCTGCATACGCTCCTGCATCTTCTGCTGACCCTCACGAATCTTTTTGTTGCAAAGTTCGATTTCCAACTCCTGAAACTCGATTTCCTTGCTCAGAGTGTCATACTCACGGTTGTTGCTCACGGTTTCGAGCTGAGCCTGATAGCGTTTCAAGCTAGCCTGAGCCTCAGCAATCTCGTTCTTCTTCTGAGACACTGCGCGGTCGAACTGATCGATTTCGTGCTGAATTTTCTCGATGCGAGTGGTGAGACCAGCAATCTCATCTTCCAAGTCTTGAACCTCAAGAGGCAACTCACCTCTCAAGGCACGCTTCTCGTCAATTCCCGACAAGGTGGTCTGAAGCTGGTAGAGAGCCTTCAACTTCTCTTCCACTGTCAAATCTGTAGGATCTTTCTTTGCCATAATTGCTTTATATTTATTGCTTTTATATATTTAAAAATTTATTTTTTTCTAGGCACGGAGTACTTTTAGGCACGGATTACAAGTAGAGGATAGGATTCGTGTTAATCTCAGAGATGCAACACTTCACCCCCGGACATTGCTCCTCGATGATGCGGCGGAAGATTTCGCTCGTAAATTGCTCACTCTGATAGTGGCCGATAATGCAAATCTGAATCTCCTGTTCATGTCCGAAATACTCATGATAACTCATCTCGCCCGTGATGAAAGCATCGGCACCAGCCGCAATCGCATCACCAAGCAGGAACGCTCCCGCTCCTCCGCATAAAGCCACCTTCTTGATGGGGCTACGCAAGAGTTGATTGCACTGCACACACTCTACACGGAAACGCTCCTTGAGCATCAGCACCAAGTCGTCGGCAGCGATTGCTTCGGCAAAATCGCCGATGACGCCCTCACCGCCTTTCACGCCGTTCGCCTCCTTCTCGCCAGCGAAGAACCGCACGTTCCGCAGTCCCAGTTTCTCGGCAATTTTAAAGTTGACGCCCCCCGTGGCTGCATCCATATTTGTATGCATCGACACGATGGCAACATCGTTCTTAATAGCCTTTCGCACAGTGCGTTGCACATAGTTTTCATCCGTGATTCTTGCCAACTTGCGGAAGATAAGCGGATGATGACTCACGATGAGGTTGCATCCCTTCTGGATAGCTTCATCCACCACAGCCTCAGTGACGTCAAGACACAACAATGCCCCTGACACTTCTACCGCCTCTGTCAATCCTACTTGCAAGCCGGCATTATCGTATCCTTCCTGCAAGGGCAGAGGCGCGTAATGTTCAAGGGCATCTACTACCTGTTTTATTTTCACGCTCCTATTTTATATTATATTCGGCATTCTCCCAACGGCGAACCAATCTCGCCGACGTGGAAGAAACGCCTTGTTATTTCATGTTTTAGGTTGCAAAGGTAAGCATTTCTCTGCAATTTTATCACCTTGCGCCCTGTTGTTTAATCTTTTTTAATATATAAAGAAGCTTCTGAAGAAAATATTTTGCCAAAAGAACGGATAGTTCTTATTTTTTTCGTATTTTTGCAAACATATTCAGAATTAGGCACTCGTCTCATTGGCCGTGCCCATTAAAAAGTATAGCTTATGTACAACTCTACATTGCCTTCCCCCTTTGTGCTCCCAGCCGAATGGGAGCCACAGAGTGCCATCATGCTCACATGGCCTCATGCTGGCACCGACTGGAAGCCCTACCTGCCGCAGATAACCAACACTTACCTGCAGTTGGCAGACATCATCACCCGCTATGAGCAATTGCTCGTGGCCACACCCGACGTAGACTCCACCAGACGCTTACTCCACGGTGCACTCTCTTCGGAGCAGATGAACCGTGTTCATCTCTACGAAGTGGAAAGCAACGACACATGGGCACGCGACCACGGTCCAATAACCATGGTGATGCGCAAAAAGCAAAACACTTGGATGACACCAATACGCCTGCTCGACTTTAAGTTTAATGGTTGGGGCGAAAAATTCAGATGGGAGAAAGACAACGCCATCACCCTGCAACTATACTACAAGGCAGCCTTCAACGCTGACCTAGAGAACCATCAAGGCTTCATCCTGGAAGGTGGCAGCATCGAGAGCGACGGAAAGGGAACACTCTTCACCACCTCACAGTGCCTGTTGGCTCCCCATCGCAACCAGCCCTTCGACAGAGAGAATATCGACCACCTGCTCAAGACCTTCTTCAACCTCCGGCAAGTGGTTTGGCTAGACCATGGCAACCTCATTGGCGACGACACAGACGGGCACATCGACACCATCGTGCGCGTGGCTCCACATGACACCTTATTATATATAGGATGTGAGAATCCAAACGATGAACAGTATGAAGACTTTCAAGCTTTGGAGAAACAGCTCCAGGGATTACTCACCTTCGAAGGCTATCCTTATCGACTGCTCAAGCTCCCAATGCCCGACCCCATCTACGACAATGGCAAGCAACTCGTCACCAAAGCCCAAGATGGCACACTGAGAGATGCTTTTACAGACGAGCCATACGAAGAGAAGAAAATAGGCAAGGAAATCGGATGCAGCAAGGACTGCCTGAATGACTGCGAGAAGAAATGCAAGACCATTTCGCTCGGCGACCGCCTGCCTGCCACATACGCCAATTTCCTCATCCTCAACAAGGCGGTAATCTATCCGACCTACAATCAGCCAGAGAAAGACGAGGAAGCCAAGCGACAAATCCAGCAAGCCTTCCCCGACAGGGAAATCATCGGCATAGACTCGCTCACCATCATCCGACAGCATGGCAGCATCCACTGTCTCACCATGCAGTTGCCTGAGGGTGCGCTCAAAACAGAAGAAACATCATACAATTTCGGATAAAGAAAAATCTGATTGAAAATTCGAATAAGAAAAAATAATGAACAAAGAATGAAACTCGGAATATTACAACTCCATATCACGGCGGACATCGCCGACAACAAGACTCGCATCGCCCAGGGCATCATCGACCTCGCCCACCGAGGCGCCGAACTCATCGTATTGCAGGAACTCCACAATACCCTCTACTTCTGCCAAGTGGAGGACGTGGAGAACTTCAATCTCGCAGAGCCTATCCCTGGGCCATCGACCGACTTCTACGGCAAGCTGTCGAAAGACCTAGGCGTGGTCATCGTCACCTCACTCTTCGAGCGTCGCGCCCCAGGCCTCTACCACAACACGGCGGTAGTCTTGGAGAAGGACGGCACCATCGCCGGAAAGTATCGCAAGATGCACATCCCCGACGACCCAGCCTACTACGAGAAGTTCTACTTCACCCCGGGCGACCTCGGCTTCCATCCGATACAGACCTCGGTGGGCAAGCTAGGCGTACTGGTATGTTGGGACCAGTGGTATCCTGAGGCTGCCCGCCTGATGGCGCTCCAGGGAGCCGACATCCTCATCTATCCTACCGCCATCGGCTACGCCACCTACGATACCGAGGAGGAACAGCAGCGACAGCGTGAGGCTTGGACCACCGTGATGCGAGGCCATGCCGTGGCAAATGGCTTGCCTGTGGTAGCCGTAAACCGAGTGGGCTTCGAGCCAGACCCAAGCGGTCAGACCGAGGGCATCCAGTTCTGGGGCAGCAGTTTCGTAGCTGGTCCGCAGGGCGAGCTCCACTACCGTGCGAGCGACAACGAGGAAGAAAGCCTCGTCATCGACATCGACCTCAAGCATAGCGAGGACGTGCGCCGCTGGTGGCCATTTCTCCGCGACCGCCGCATCGAAAATTATGGCGACATCACCAGAAGATTCATCGATTAAAACTTTCTCTCACAGAAAATCCGCGAAATCTGCAGAATCTGCAAGAGACTTAAAAACAGGATAATGCAAAATTTGGAAGTGATGGTGATTTTATTCATCATCGTAATTTTAGGTTATGCCGCCTGCAAGCTGGGCTATATGGGCGACAAGTTCGACAAGAAACTTTCCAGCATCGTGGTCGACATCACCTGCCCGCTGTTGGTCTTGTCATCAGTGATGGGCGATGAGCTGCCCGACCGCACGCTCATCCTTCCCCTCTTGGGCGTAGGATTCCTCACCTATATCATATTGTTGATATTCGGCTTCTGGGTGCCACGCCTCATCAGCAAGAACCACGACGACCAGGGCATGATAGGCTTCGCCCTGATGTTTGCCAACGTAGGCTTCATCGGCTACCCTATCGTTTCGAGCATCTTCGGTCCACATGCCGTGTTCTACGCCGCCCTGCTCAACATGCCGAACACCTTCTTCATCTTTACGGCGGGCGTGATGCTCATCAAGGGCGAGTACAGTCTGAAGCAATTCAACCCGAAGGTACTGATTAGTCCGGCGATGCTCGCCGCCTTCCTCGCCGCCCTCTTGGTGGCGCTGGGCGTCCACACCCCCGACATCATCGCCCGACCTGTGACGATGGTGGGCAACATCACCGTGCCAGCCGCCCTGATGATCATCGGCTCGTCGATGGCGAAGTTGCCTATCAAGGAGATCATTGGCTCGCCAAAGGTCTACATCTCCTCCATCGTCCGCTTGGTGGTGGTACCGCTCAGTCTCTACTTCCTCTTCAAGTTCTGCGGAGTGAGCGAGCAGGTGAACAACATCAACACGGTGGTCATCGCCATGCCTGTGGCAAGTTTCGGCACCATGTTCTGCCTCAAGTACGGTCGCGATCCATCGCTCATCACCGAGATGACGTTCATCACCACCGTAGGCAGCATCATCACCATCCCGCTCATCACGCAGTTGTTCAGCTAAAGCTGACAATACAATTTTTTAGCTAAAAATAAGAAAAAACTGAAAGCCACATCTTTGGTTTTCAGTTTTTTTATTTATCTTTGCAGCTAGAAAAAAATATCCATCATGAACTTAGAATATCTTACCAGAAAAAGCAGAATTCTGCTTTTGGGTTTAGCCATCAACGGAGCAACATCTCCATTAGCAGCATCTCCTATTGAGCAAATCGGAGACCGATACATCGTGCATGTACCCGAACTCGACCTCAGAGGCGACGAGTCGCTTATGGACATCCTCCTGATGTGCCCCGACGTCATCACTCTCGATGGCAGAACCACGCTGGATGGCGACCCACTTGCCAACCTCTACGGCAAGTTCGTCATCCGATTCGACAACGTGGAGTACGGACTCGACTACAATACCCTGCTCCACAACCTGAAGGCTCGTGAGATAGAGAAAATCCAAGTTTGCCTGAACACCGACGTGATGAAGGGCACCGGAAGCCAGAAGAAGGTCATCGACATCCACCTGCGCAAGGACGTGGGAGCTGTGAAAGGCTTGGAAGGCGACTACTACGCCGAGGGAAACGACAAGAAAAACGGAAGGGGAACCGCTGGCGAGAAAATCTCGGGACGTGTGGGACTCTTCGGCGACACCTATGGCGGTGGAGAGGCGATAACCAGCGTGAGATACCACGGCGACAACCTCAGCATCCTCTCCCACGTGGAGGGCAACATGCAGCGCTCCGCCTTCTACGGCGCACCAACCAACCACCGCAGCCACGAGGGAGCCAAGGTTACCATGAGTTGGGACATCACCAGCAATGACAACCTCATGATTACCGCCACGCAGACCTACACCCGATACCGACTGGCAGGCTACATACAAGCAGGAAATTCACAAACAGGAAGTTCCCAAGCAAGCACTCTGTCGATTCCCAATCCCGCCGACTACTCCCGATATTATAATGTGGAGGTGGACTATCTGCGCACGCTCTCCAAGAACGGAGCCAGCATGCTCCTCACCCTCGCATCAGACCATACGGGGGATAACGGCGGCATACACATGAGCGACATACGCTCTGACTACGGCGGCATCTATGCCGATGGCTACTACAAAGCAGCCTATCACAACCGCTCCACGTATCCCTACACCATCCTGGAGTTCTACTTCCCGCTGTTCACCCCGAACCTATGGATTACGGCAGGATTCGAGGGCGGTCTCTCCCACGAGCGAGATTGCCTCGTCAAGGAGACCAGCCATTCCGACTACGAGGACTTCTATGCCCAGGCAGACCTGACGCTAGGCAAGTGGGGATTCATGATAGGCGATCGCTTTCGCCGCACCAACACCTCCAACCACAACGCCTACACGCTGAGCTCGTATTATCACATCAATACGCATCGCACCCTGCAAGCCTCCTTCTCGCAGCAGTACTACAATGCCGCACTGGGTGACATAGACCAGAAGCCAGTCTATAGGGCAGAGCTGAAGCACACCTATCAGAAGAAAAACTTCTTCCTGAGCACGATGATTCGCTACATCGACCAAGACCTCAACGTGGGACAGGTCAAGACCTTCAACTTCGGCAACACCCTCTTCTGGCACATCGGCATGCTCCGACTCACGGCAGGACTCAGCAGCTACAAGGAAGAGCTCAGAAAATGTGAGGTAAAGAATGGAAGCCTCAACAAAAGCGAAACTAGCGAAAAGACATACTTGAGCGAGAAAATTAATTCCCAGTATTTCGTCTTCAAGCTCGCCCCACAACTTTCCTTGCCTAGCGATTGGCGCCTCACCGCCACCATGCTCTGGAGCACCCATCGCAACGAAGAGGGGCTATCATATGCCCCAGCCAACCTCTATGCCGAGGCTGCCGTCTACAAAACCATCAGCCGCCACTGGCTCCTAGAGGCACGCTACCACGACATCGCCGGTCAGCACTTGGGCAACCGTGCCGCCACCATCGGCTGCACCTACTACTTCTAGGTGCTCCGTTAGGCGTCCCCGCAGATTTGCAATCCGCGGCAAGGGAGCCATAAGCAAGAAAGCATTCAACATAAAATAAAAAAAAACAATAAGAGAGAAAACAAAAAATGGAACAAACAAAGGAACAACAACTGAATCCTGCATCAGATACCACCCGGAGTCTGAGCCCCAACCCCATCATTTCGGTGATCCCGCTCGCCGTCCTCATCGCCCTCATCGTGGTGGTGGTCAACCTCTTCCCCGACGATGCCTTGGCAGGAGCCTCGCAGGTTGCCCTCATGATAGCCACCGCCGTCTGCGTGGCACTCGGCATGGCTATCTATAAGATGCCTTGGAGCATCTTCGAGGAGAAAATCAAGAGTACCGTGGGCGATGCCGGCGTAAGCATTCTGATATTGCTGCTCATCGGCATGATGTCGGCCACCTGGATGATCAGCGGCGTGGTGCCTACCTTGATATATTATGGCGTACAGTTCATGTCGCCTACCTTCTTCCTGCCTTGCGCCTGCATCATCTCGTCGATAATCTCCGTGATGACAGGCACCTCGTGGACCACCATTGCCACCATCGGCATCGCCCTGATGGGTATCGGCGACGCCCTCGGCATCCCTTCGCCATATACCGCAGGAGCCATCATATCGGGAGCCTACTTCGGCGACAAACTCTCGCCGATGAGCGATACCACCGTGCTAGCCTCCAGCATCGCCGGAGCCGACCTCTTCGTGCATATCCGCTACATGCTCTACACCACGGTGCCTAGCATCACCCTCTCCATCCTGCTCTATCTGGTCATCGGCATCTTCTACGACGGAAAGCCAGTGGAAATCAGCCAGTATCTCACCGGCCTCGACCATGGCTTCAACATCTCCCTCTGGACGATGCTCGTGCCGCTCTTCACCGGATGGCTCATCTATCGCAAGACACCTTCGCTCATCACCCTCCTGCTCTCCGCCCTCTCCGCTTGCATCTGCGCCCTCATCCTCCAGCCTGAGGTGCTGATGAAGATAGCCGGCGAGAGCGAGATAACCGCCAAGAGCCTCTTCGAGGGCATCATGACCACCTGTTACACCAAGACCCAGGTAGACTGCGGCTTGGACAGCATCAACGAGTTGGTGGCTACCCGAGGCATGGCAGGCATGCTCAACACCATCTGGCTCATCCTCTGCGCCATGTGTTTCGGTTCGTGCATGGTGGCGAGCGGCATGCTCCACGCCATCACCAAGATGCTGCTCAAGAGCATCCACAGCACCGTCTCGCTGGTATGCTCTACGGTGACATCGGGCGTACTGCTCAACCTTGTGATGGGCGACCAGTTCCTCAGCATCATCATGAACGCCAGCATCTACAAGGAGGAGTATGCGGCACGTGGCTACAAGCCAGAGCTATTGAGCCGCAGCACGGAGGATAGCGCCACCGTTACCTCAGTATTGGTACCATGGACCGCCTGCGGTATGACGCAGAGCACCGTGCTCGGCATCCCGACATTGGTATATCTGCCCTTCTGCTTCTTCAATATCATCAGCCCGCTGATGAGTTGCCTCGTGGCGATTTTAGGTTTCGTGCCGAAGCCAGAGCCAAAAGAGGTTACAAAAGAGGTTACAAACGAATAGAATATAAAAGAAAGCTAAAGGACGTGCCCATAGTAGAGGCACGTTCTTTTGTTTTACCCCCTCTCCCCCTTCCATCATTCTTTTTAACAATCTTTTTCTAAAAGAGAAGCAATATTTCCGTTCCTTTCTTATTTTATCATCAGAAAAGAGAAAAGAAAATCAGAAAGGAAAAAAATATGAGAAAGATTAATTTGAAGAAAATGTGGCTAGCTATAGCTTTGCTTGCATCCGTATTCACCTTCCAGTCTTGCGATGACGACGACGATTGCAACTGGAATCGAGTATTGCCAAACGCCCTGGTAACCGTCAAGCAAAATGGCGATGCCTGCTACTTGCAGCTCGACGACAACACCACCCTGCTCGCCAAGAACCTCAAGGCTCCCGTATATGGCGGCAAGGAAGTAAGAGCCCTCGTCAACTACGACGTGCTCAACGAGAAGAGCGAAGGCTACAACCAGGTCATCAACGTAAACTGGATGGACAGCATCCTGACCAAGCAGCCTCAGCCATATCTTGCCACCGCTGCCGAGAACGACGCCAAGTATGGCAATGATGCCGTTGACATCGTACGCGACTGGGTAACCATCGCCGAGGACGGCTATCTCACCCTTCGCTTCCGTGCCTTCTGGGGCGGAGAGAAGCCTCACTACATCAACCTCCTCACGGGGGTGAACCCGGAGAACCCTTACGAGGTAGAGCTTCGCCACAACCAGAACGGCGACCCACAGTATCGCCTGGGCGATGCCCTCGTAGCCTTCAACCTCAACAACGCCCTGCCCGACACCAAGGGCAAGACCGTGAAGCTCACCATCCGCTGGAAGTCCAGCCAGGGCGACAAGAAAGTAGAGTTCGACTACTGCTCACGCAAGGCCATCGCCAGCCCTACGATGCTCGAAGGCTTCAGCCAGGCGGCAGTGGGTAAAACGAAGTAAGAATTCAAGGATTGTTTCCCTTGAATCAATAGAGACATATCCTTTGATACACAAGATTCGCATCCCTTGATGTCAAGAACAAGTTTCCCCTTGCTCCCTGCATCAAGGGATTTTTTGTATATTTCCCCTCAAATATTCCTCAAAATATTTGCAGCATCAAGAAATATTTCTTATTTTTGCAGCACAAAAAGTTGGAAAAGTGGCAAAAACAACCGCTAATCTGGTTGGAAAAGTGACACTTTCCAATCTGAAAGTGGTTGGAAAAGCTCCAATTTCCACAGAATAACAGATAGAAAAGGTATCAATATTATGCTTAACAGAAAGATATACAATTATTTACGCAATTTTTTCAGCAAAGAAAAGAAAGCTATTCTGATTTCAGGCGCTCGACAAGTTGGTAAAACATACGCTATTCGAAAAATTGGAAACGAATGCTTCGATACTGTCGTGGAGATAAATTTCCTTAGCGAACCCAAATTCAAAGAGGCCTTCTCTAGCCCTTCAAGTGCCAAGAACATCCTCTTGCGCCTTTCAGCTCTAGCAGGAAAGGCACTCATACCAGGCAAGACTCTTATTTTCTTTGATGAAGTACAAGAATGCCCAGAAATCATTACTGCCATCAAATTTTTGGTTGATGACGGAAGTTATCGTTATGCCATGAGTGGTTCTCTACTGGGTGTGGAAATGAAAGACATCCGCAGCATTCCCGTGGGCTACATGACAGAAAAAGAAATGTTTCCTCTCGATTTCGAAGAATTCTCAGAAGCTGTAGGCATGAGCAAACAAGTTATGGCTCATGTCAAGGATTGCTATACCCACAGAAAGCCTGTTGACCCAACAATCCATGACAAGTTCAATGACCTTGTCAGGCTCTACCTCGTTATCGGCGGCATGCCAGAAGCCGTACAAAAATATATTGATACCAACAACATACAATTGGTGCAAGATGCCCAACTGGAAATTATGCGTTTTTATGGCAAAGACATCTCCAAATACGACCCTAAAAACAAGCTGTACATCAAAGACATCTTCGAATTGATTCCTTCCGAGCTGAATGCCAAGAACAAGCGTTTCATATTAAAAGCCCTCAATGAGAAAGCAAAGTTCGAGCGATACAAAAACTCTTTCCTATGGCTAGCAGATGCAGGTGTAGCCCTCCCAACCTACAATGTGGAAGAGCCTCGCCTCCCCCTCAAACTAGGAGAGCAACGCAATCTTTTCAAGCTATTTCTCTGCGATGTAGGGTTGCTGGCAAGCCAGTATGCCAAAGACATCGCCATAGATTTGCTTACAGGAAAGACAGACATCAACTATGGTGCCATCTACGAGAATTTCGCAGCCCAAGAACTGCGAGCGCACGGCTACAATCTCTATTACTTCAACAACAAGAAGCAAGGAGAGTTGGATTTCGTCATAGAGGATAGAGGCAAGGTACTTCCCATCGAGATAAAGTCTGGCAAAGACTACAAGCGACACAATGCCCTCTCTAACGTGATGAGCAATGATGAATACGAAATACCTAGTGCCATCGTGTTCTCCAATAGCAACTTAGAAGTAGAAGGAAAGATATTGTATTGTCCCATCTATATGTTGATGTATCTTCAGCCAACCACCATATCCGCCCCAATATTCAAGTTTACGCCAATATAAGCCAAGGGGCAAAATGGGGCAAAACAAACAAGTACATCCTCCACAAATATCTAGTTTACAATGGAACAGAAGAAATATAATCAAATAGACACAAAGACTCCAGAAATGCAGGATTTGCTAATGAGTCTCACCATTGGCGGCATCGCCTACGAACTATCCTAGCGTCTCAACATATCCCCAGCCCTCGCCCTCGACCTATTCTATCGCAGCAAGACCTGCGCCCAGCTACACGACAAACGAACGGGACTGTATCTGATGAGCAACGGATATATCGCCGATGACTTCATCTATGAGAAGCAAAGGGGATGAAAAGGACAAAAGCCTCCCTTCCACTAAGCACAAAGCCAAGTGGAAAGGAGGCTATTTTTATTTTATAATCTCCATGATTTCCCTGCCCGTCAGATACACAGGCGTACCCTCGAAATCCTTCGGGCCATAGTCTTCCTTCCTCTTCTGGTGCTCACGCACAGCCTTCGCCATCTCGTTCTTCAGCACCTTGTCAAGGTCAATGCGCTCGAATTCCTTAGGCATCGATTCCAGTCGATAGACGATGTATTTACCCGAAGGCTCAGGATAGCCATACTTCTCCATCCATTTCGTCTCCCTAACCTTATAGCTGTCAATCCTGTAAAGCTCATAGCTCGGCATATCCGCACCTATCTCATAGAGCAAGAGATAGTGAGCATCTGCCAGCCCCTTCTCTATACGCTGCACACCATTTCTATTCTTGCCAAGTACCATCTTGCGTACATTATACCACATGTGCTCCTTGATCCAAGCCAGCTGGTTCTTCTCCTTTCTCCAACCGCCCACCAAAAACATCTCATCGGCAAAGTCCTCCAACCTTAGCTTCTCTCCTTTCAAGACCTTAGCACCCACAGGCTCTACACCACTCAGCTCCGCCTCTATCTGGTAGAACTTGTTGATTTCGTCAGTCGGATTGGTGTTGAGCTTGTAATGACGGATAGTAAAGTCCTTGCTCAACTCCGACAGCAACAGGAGGTTATCTTCATAAAACTCCTCTTTTGGCTCCACCGCCACATACATGAATTTCTCATCGCTGTAAGGACGGAACACCTTGCCTATGCTACTTCTGAAATGTTTCTCGATGGCACGGTGCATGGCATCCAGCCTCTGCTCGTCATCCTCATCTTCCCCATCTTGTCCTGCCCGAGGCTTCAACTGCAAGGAGTAGAACTGATAGGTATCTCCCAAGTATTGCAGAATGTTCTCCCTGAACTTTCTGCGAGTTTTCTCCCTGAACTCCGCCTTCAGTCCGTCGTTGCTCTGGGCATAGAGCGAGAGCACGAAGAGGAAATTGATGTCGTAATGCTGGAGCAACAAAGTATCCCTGTCGAACAGGCGATTCTCGAAATGGCGCAACTTCTCCACATCGTTTCTTGCAGTCAACTCGTCCTTGTCATATCCTCGCTGGCTGGCAATCTCATTGATGCGGGCTGAGATAAAGAAGTTTGGCGTGATGCTGTAACCATCAGTGTCCTCGTCACGGTAGATGAGATAATCCTTGCCCAGTCTCTTTCTCTTGCCATTCTCGTCTGGTTTATCTTCCAGGAAGAGCGACAGGTTGTGCTGTATCACGTTTCTGGCATAAGTATATTGCTTATATACCGAATACTCACCCAGTCCAGCTCCGATGTTATAGTATTTCGAGTCGCCGATGTAGAAGATTCTATCTTGATTGATGAGTCCTTGGTAAGCGTAGATATGGTCCACACGTTTGCCGTCTTCCTGCGCCTTCAAGTCTCCCTTGTCCAGTCCCTTGTCCGACAACAGTTCGTCCACCATCGCCTCGAACACCACATGATAGTCGGTCACCATCAAATAGTCTTGATAGAGTTGGCTGCTATGAATCTCCATCATCCGCTCGAAGAAAGCATTGCAGAGCGTCCATAGCCTCAAATCTTTATCAGAGAAATACTTGTAGCGTATCTGCTTCATGCGGATTACACCATAATAATCGAGATAGTTCTCAAACTCCACCTCCGACAACAGATTGAAGTGATAGTTTATCTTGATGTCGAATCCATACTTACGCTTCATATAGTCGAGGATGGAATAGAAGATGACGAGCAGTTCCTCGTCATAGTTCACCATCTTGCGCTTGTTCACAGGATTCAGATATACAGGCGTTTCCTTGCCGTAAGCCTGGCAATGGGAGATGGTCTTCGTCCAGTTCACCTTGTTCATGCCACGGTGCATGTTCTTCACCACGAAGGTCAAGTAGTCCTGGTTCTCCTCATGAAACCTCACCAGCGAGAGCATGATGTCGAGATACGTGTTCGACACCTCGTCGCCCTGGGGAGTCACGCTGCTGATGTCCTTGGTCATCACGATGTCCGAGGAAGGATTCAGCCTGACAAACTCCCTGAGACCTCGATACAGCCAAACCGTAAACTCATACAGAAACTGATAGTCAGCCAGCCCCTGTTCCTTGTCTTTCAGCATCTCCTCCACCTCCACAACGTCCGAAGGCTTGTATCTTCCAAAGAGCAGGCCTTCCTCGTCGAGCACCACCTTGGGCAGGAAGAAGACACAGTCGTCCAGCTGCGAACTATAGTAATAGCCCACATAACTCTTGCTCTTGGTGCCATCCCTCCAAGTCAGCTCGCCCATCAGCTTGCCCAGACTCTCGATGGCACTCTCCTCGTAATGATATCCCTCTATGAGTAGTTTCATTATCAGATAATATTATCTATTCAGGCTTATGACTAAAAAACTCTTCTATCACACATTGTACAGTTTCCTTCACCTTGGAATCATTAGGAGAACTTTTCTTATTCTCGTTAAGAATGCCAAACTCATAAGCTCCATTCTCCCAAATATCCTGGTTGGGTGCAAATTCCATACGATATTGCACCCCATAGTCTGTTATAAACTTATAAGCACCATTCTCAACCCAAACCTTATAAGGAGAATGAAAATTCAAACGTGTCAAATTAAAGATTTGCATAGCAATTTTCCGCCTCCTTACGTGCTATCGCAAATTCCTCCTGAACTTTCTTTTCCCATTCTTTCTTACGTTGAACCATACGACGTAAAGCAGCCAAAGCCTCTTCACGACTATTATATTTTACTGCTTCATATTTCATAACTTGTTCCTTTCTTAATTATTATCTACTAAAAAATCCACCCTTGTACACTCTCAAGAAGAGATGTGACTGAAATTGTTACTGCAAAAATACATCATTTGCGCCAAATCACCAAATATTCTTTAAACTATTTGTTTGCAACACCATGAAAAAAGATAAATCAAGAACCTTTTACCCTTCCTTTGGCAGGTGCTTCATCACATTCTCCACAAACAGTTTCACGGTTTCGCCATTCGGCTCCCCAGTCTCCTTGTTGAAGAAGTCCTTGAAGGCTATTTTCTCCTTACCATCAGCATCCTTATCGAAGATATCGGAGCGGAAGCCATAGGTCTTGAACACATCCGTCCAGAGATAGAACACCACCTTGTTGACGAACTTCTCGGCAGAAATCACGCCCTCCTTGTTAGCCTTGCAGAAGAAGAAACCGAGCTCCTTGTCCTCGGAATGGGTGGTAGATTCGATGATACCATTGATGGCACACAGAAAGTCCCACCAGCTATTGTTCTCAGCCGATGTTTCGATGGTCCAGTCCAGAAATTCGCCTTCCTGCTTTCCATCCTCGCCATTGCTCTTACCTTGGCAGATAGGGATATATCTCCAGTCCCAGCGGCGCTTGAAGGCAGAGTCGATAGGGAAAAGACTCTGGTCGCTGGTGTTCATCGTGGCGAGGATGCTCATGTTAGGAGGCAACGCCATGAATTCGAACCAATTTCTATCAGGATATTTCTCGTTGCCCTCCTTATCCTTGCCGAATCTATCCTTCATCGTTTCAGCATAAGCCTGAATACGGCTTTCTGCTAGATGCTCGGCGATATCGGTATCTGCCTTGATAGGATAAGTACTCCATCCGTCCTCGTCTCTGTCGAGAAGCTGGAAGATGTCGCCGAACACTTGGGCGCAGTTGCCACGGTTTATCTCCTCAATGACGAGAGCGATTTCCTCTTTCGGATTCATCCAAGCCTGCTTGTAGGCAGAGAGGAACGCCTGTTCCACGAACTCGTATGTCAAATTATCTGAGTTCTTGATTTTATGCGGCTTATAGCATCCCACAAAAGTAGCATAGTCGCTGTCAGGGTGGAATGTGGTACGAATGCAAGTAATCTTACCTTCGTCCTCCTCCTTCTTGATGGTATGCGACTTGCCTGTGCCTGGGGCACCGTAATAAATGATTTGGCGAGGGTGGGAAGAGGTGAAGGAAAGAGGTTCTGAAACGGCATTTTCTTCAGGACAATCATCTATAGTAAAAGCCTTTGTCTCTTTCTTTAATAACTTGACAAATTCATCAAAGAACACTTTAATATTAGTATTAGTTCCCTTACCATCATACAACCCTAATTCTTTCAAAGAGAATTTCACATTCAGCGGCTCACGCTCTTTGGTAGAATCGTTATAATCTAAAAGTTGCAGCGTTAAGATGTCATTACCTTTCCAATTAGCGATAACATTGTGTGGGGTACTATCCCAATGCAAGTAGGTAGCCAATCCCTTATAACTGCTTCCATAAACGCTGATGCAAATTCTTCCTTCTGAAAATTGTTCCCAGTTTGCTATCTGTTTTTGAATATTATCTCCTTTATATCCTTGCCCAGCTTTTTTGAAACTTCCACTATCAACATATTTCTTTAGATATTCTTCATATCCAAGTGTATTTTTGTCGTTAGTCACAACATACTGCAAATGAGCACAGAAATACTCAAGAAGATGCTTAAACTTGACATAATCTGTTTCAGGATATGCACCTATCTCATTTTGAACATTTTTCTTAACTTCTTCTGAACTTACGCCAACTTCAAGATAATCCAAGAAGTTTTTATAGTTTGAAACTGTTGCCGACCAAGCATTTCCTTGCTTTTTGTTTCCTTCCAAAGCACATACTTGCTTATGGATATTCTTAACTTGCCAACCATCTATAACATCAAACAGGCTGTTTTTATGAGCAACCTCCTGTACTATATTTATTACTTCTTCATGAAAAGGGTGAGTAAAAGCATATTGCTTGCAAGAAGATTCAGCTAACCCTGTTGATTTCAAGTACTCATAAAACATTTGCTTTTTTTCCTCTATATCCTTTTCGAGATAACTATCCATCAAACACTTCTCATTCTCCAAACTGAAAGTATCGAAAAACTCTTTTTTATTATTTCTATCCATAAAGCTAAAGAATTGCTTGGCGTTAATATCTGTTGTTGACAATGTTCCATCTTTCGAAAAAGAAAGAACCTTAGAAAAACGGTTTATATAATTGCGAACAATATCATCGTTGTTTTTAGCGACATCATGAAAGCATGCATGATAGGCTGTCGCATAATCACATCCAGGATGTTTCGACACATAGTCATACAACGATTTCATTAAATATGTAGGGCATTCCAAATCCTTGAAGCCATCGCTTGCCACATAAGGATTAGGAATATAATAGCGATTAATCCATAACTCCAAATACCGATGAGCCTCAGCCTCATCAATATCATGGTCAAACCGTGGATAATACATTCCGTCCTCAGCTTCACAATACAAAGCCAACTGGCAAGCTAATTGATAAGGAGTATGAAAGAAATCACCATTCCATTTATCATTCATTTCCTTTCGGAATTGTGATATGGGCATAACTTCATGAGGTAATGAATTAACTAATTCCACTACCGTCCTTGGAGTACCATTTCGCCATCTACATATTATATCTGCCATAATTATTCGTTTTCTGGGTCGTAATATATCTTAGCATACATTTCAGAGCCATCGTCACTGGCTTTTGTGAGCATTAAGAATGTCACTTCTGGTATAGCGATACGCCTAATTAAATTATACGCATAAGCTCTTGGAGCTTTATTTATATCAGGATTAGAACGCTTATATGACAATTCCTGAGCATAAACCCTTCCTGTTCTATCATTTAACCTTTTCCTAGTCAGGTTAAATTCTAGCTCTTCAGGAAGCTGACAAACTTCATTATATAAAGCCTGCCATGTTCCTAAGTTTACATCATTTCGATAATTGAACCTGTGAGTCACATATTCTTGCTTAACAGAAGCCATATATTCCAACACATCATCCCTCATCATCAAGCAATGAACATCAAATGCCTCTACTCCAAAGAAAGAAAATATGTCAGGGTCTTTTTTACTTCCTAGATAAAGACTCGCCTCCCCATTACCAGTGCCAGCCTTGTTGTCTTTAACAAAGCTGTCAACCAGCCTAATAGATGCCCAATCATCAATATATCTAAATATACGATTTGCCATATCAAACACCATATTGTGTAATATCCATCTGCTTCAACAGTGCAATAAGTACATCTACCACTATACTATTACCTGCTTGCTGGTAAGCAGCCGTATCACATACAACAATTTTATAGGAATCCTTAAATCCCATTAAACGATGACACTCCCGAGGAGTCAACTTACGTATTCTTCCTTTATGAGTTACATAATTGTCCACACCAGCTCTGTGCATTTTATGCATTGACTGCAAAAGAGGTCTAGCTACATCCAAATCCGTCTTTGTTGATGTTTTGAAGTTTTTGGTTCCTCCAGCCAACACATACTTGGCTACTTTATCTGAAAGATAATATTTTTCTTCCACATCATGCACATCGAAGACAAATTCATCAAACGCCTCATTTGTTGGAGTCAACTCAGAGTCTGGGTGATAAACGAAATCTCCATGCCAATTAAATTCTTGATTTCTCTTTTGGCAAAGAGCCACATCTCCATTTATCTGAGTATAGCTTTTTTCTCTGTTTTTATGACTTGTCACAAACTTAATTCCCTTTTCCTTCAAGAAATACTTTGTATCAATGTAATCTTCTAAGAAATCATACATTTTGTATTCCAACTTGATTGGAGCAGGAAACTTAAAGTCGGTTGGCTTTTTAAATCCCAAACAGAATACTCTTTCACGATGCTGGGGAATACCATAATCACAACTATTAAGCACTCTAAACTTCACATCATAACCCAATTCCTCGAATATATCATGAATAACGTGCCAAGTTCTGCCTTTATCATGACTAAGCAATCCACGAACATTCTCAAAAAGGAAGACTTTTGGCTCTGTTTCTTTTACGACACGAGCAAACTCATAAAACAAAGTTCCTCTTGCATCTTCAAAACCGAGTCTATGACCAACCATAGAGAATGCCTGACAAGGAGCACCACCTACGATAAAATCGACCTTACCTTTGTATTTCGTAGCATCAAACTCACGAATATCGGTAAACCAATCTTCTTCGTTAATCTTATAGTTTGCAAAATAACTCGTCTTACATTTTGGCTCTATATCACCTGCAAAAACAATCTTATGGTTCAAGCCTAAACGTTGAAAAGCATGTTCTATAGCTCCTATACCACTAAAAAGAGTTCCCAGTCTGACACAACGCTCAGGATGAGAGAATGTCAAATCTTTCCAATTTGGTCCATCAGAGATGGGAGTTGGCAAGATTTCCTTATCATCCAAATTCTCCGCTCGTTTTCGGACGATACGCTTTACTGCTTTTATCTTTGCACTTTCTTCCTTTATGTCTTTTTCTACAGTAGCCATTATTTATTTTATCCTTTCTAATTTTCCATTGATATAATATTCCTCGCTATCAGCAGTATTCTGCACAACAGCTTTATCGTTGATGAACGGCCCGATATTGAAGTATTTTGGCTTCACCTTCACCGTTCCATTGGTAAGCAGGATTCCCCACTTTCCGTTTTGCTTAAATGGGATATACCCATTGTGGCATGGATGCATCTCCTCGTAAATGGGTGGAACTATCACCCTGTTGTTATGATTGCAGATTCCATACAGACCATTCTTGCGAAACACATTGTATTCTGACAAGCCAGCTGCCTTGTTTGCCTCATCAGGGCGAACCTGACTATTTCCTTCCGCATGTTCCACAACCACCATTTCCTCATCATCCTCAGAGTAGTCTGGCTCATATTCCGTATCGGAATCGAGAATCAAGTCTCGCTTGATACCTGAGCCATCGTTGTAACCTTCGTTCCCATCTGTTCCGAGGAAATGGTATCGCCAATGACGATTTGCCATCGGGGTTCCAAACCGATTATACAGTCCTACGTTGTCGAGAATAACCGTTGTTCCTTTCCCTTTGGAAATTCTAAGTCCTCTTCCTACCTGCTGGAGATAGAGTGACAAAGATTTCGTTGGTCGTGCCAACTGGATGAATTCTATATCGGGGCAATCAAAGCCTTCGGAAAAGATGTTGACATTTACAATGACCTCTATCTCTCCATTGGCAAACTCAGCTATCTTTTGTTCTCGCTCACTGGTAGGAGTCGTGCCATCTATCATACAGATGCTAACACCTTTCGTGGCATACAGTTCACAAATATGATTGGCATGATTGCGGTCGATGGCATAGATGATACCTTTCTTGCCTTTGGCATACTTGGCATAGCTTTTATAGAGTCCTGCACGTATTTTTGCCTTATCCATCACCGCACTCAACTCTGAGTCCAAGTAATCGCCATCCGCTCCCATCCGTTCGATGCCGTTGATGGCATGTTGCACTTCCGAGTTGGGCTTGATACTGATGTAATCATAGTTGGCTAGATAACCTTGATTGACAAACCATTCGATGCTCTTCGCCAAGACGATGTCGCCAAACAGGGAAGTAAAGCCGCAATGACTCATACGCCAAGGCGTGGCTGTCACTCCCAGCTTTTTGCTGTTCGGAAACATGTCCCAAAGCTTTTGGTAACCTGGAGCCATGCAGTGGTGAGCCTCATCTATGATGATAAAGTCAAATCGCTCTCGACGCATCTGCTCATAGTTTCTACGACTCATGAATGTTTGGATGGAAGCCACTTGTACAGGCTTGCCCATTTCCAATTTCTCACCACTTACGATGAGACCATGAGGAATATCACCGAGTTTCCTGCTAGCTTGACGTATCAGTTCCCGACGATGGGCCACTATCAGAATCTTGGAATCCTTGCTATTGAGATTGCACCATCGCAAGATGTCCTTTACAACAGAAGTAAAGACTATCGTCTTGCCGGTACCTGTCGGCATTTGGAGCATCACATTGTCTATATTGTCCCAAAGACCATAGACATTATGTTTCATCTCCGCCTGATAAGGACGCAAGCCTGTATCATCCGACTCTATGTGAGAGAATCGGATGGCAGGTCGTTCGAAGGGTTCCACCTTCTCAACTTCCTCGTCAAGATATGTGTCTTTATCTGTTATCATTTATTTTCTTAATTTTCATTCCAGCCAGCATCTACGGCTTTCTCATAAATATCGAGCGCCCATTTAGACTGCTTGTAGGTCAAAGCACGATTCCATTTAGTAGCAAAAGCTACTTGACCAATGAACGCTTGTTCCTTAGGTGTCAGTTCACCAGGATTCTCCTTTGACCATCTATTGAGAGCGAACCATTTAGATGGGTCAACTTCCTTGACCTCATCCATTTTTTTCTTCTGCCCTTCTGTGATTTCCTCATCCACGTCGCCAGTACTACCCAACAAGTCGGCAGAAATTTTATACTTGTCGCCCTCGTTGGTTTGCTTGGTTTTCAGTGCATCCCAGCAAAGAGTAGATTTCGTCCACTCATTGATGTTCTTACCTTCATCCACATCAATCAAATGCTTGTATATGAACGGTTCTATATTCTTTACATAGAGAAGAACCTTGTAGAGCATCGTTGTCTTCAATCTCTCAATGTCTTCTTGAGGAATCTCCTTTGGCATGTAATGGTTCTTTCGCTTACCATTGGCATCCACATAGGATTCTTTCACTTTGTACGTAATATGCTCGGCACCACAAATCAACTTGGCATAGACATTATAAATGTCCAGCGTCAGTTCGTTATAGACTGAAGGACTTATTACGCATTGCTCATTCCAAATGGCATCGAGGTTCAATGCCCTGCCCGAATTGAGTGAAAGTAAAGCCAACGTATAAGCTACCATATTAGACTTATAGCCTGGCAAGCCCAAGCCATCCTTACCATACAAAGCATCAATCGCCTTGAAAAGAATAGCCTTGGCTATCGTGCGCTGATAACGAGTCTTGTCAAAATGAGCACCATTGCGCTTCATCTTATCAAAGAACTTTGTATAGTTGTTCTCGCCACCCTTACAAACGCTAGATGGGTCTTGCTCCCAACTCATCACAAACTTGGAGAGCGTGGTCTTATCGAACATTTGGTTCTTTGGATATTCTGCATAGAATTCCTTTTCAGCCTTGCTGGAGTTCTGGCGTTTAGCCTTATCCAAATACTGGCCACGAGTACGCTCGAAGAACCATTTGCTAACAGGTTTGCCTGAAGCATTCTGAACCCAGTTCTCACGTGACTGCTGTTCCAGCTCTACCAAGAAGCCTTCGTTGATATTGAAGTCTGACTTTTTGACTGCCGACTGCGTATTGGCAAAACGTGAAATCTTAGGCACAATCACAGAAAGATTATCCTTGTCCTTTACAACCGAAATCTTCATTGCGACATAAACGGTAGCCAATTGGGAAGGATCAACATCCTTCATGCCCATCACTGCACTAATAGCAGCTGTGGTCTGACCACCATTCACTATCTGCCAAGACTTAATCTTGGTTATCGCCGTACCTTCCTCGTTGAGTTTCACATCAGAGGCTGTAGCAGAGATACCATTGTTGTAGGCAAAGAACATGTCTGGTTCTGGCAAAGAATCTTCGACTCCCTTTCGGCGTTCCACGGCTGTAGCCTTATGACCAATCAAAGTATTGCGAATACCTTTGTTGGATGCTCCCTTGAACTGGAGGAAAGTACGTACATTCATCTCCAATATCTGCTGATGGTATTTATGATAAACTTGAGAAAGCACCATACCAGGGATGATGCAGAGATAGCACTTCACATTATCCGAGACATCAGGCATCTGCACACAAGGCAACGTGCAATTATAATCGCCCTCGAAATCTACCACGATAGGTTTTCTACCAGAGATAATATTATCTTGTTGCATGATGCGCTTGGCATCCCAGACATAAAACTCGCAAGACGTACCATCGCCTATCTCGATGTTGTCTTTCTCATAACCGACTGGAGCAATCGCATTGGTAAGCAAGAACAAACGAATGCGGTCTATCTTGCTGGTGCTATGAATGAGGTCTGCCACCTGATAAAGGTCGCTTTTGGTATCATCCATAAACTTACCCAACATGGTTCCACTTACCGACTGGTCATAGAAACGCTGAAGCCAGTTGAACTGACGATCCAAATCATTAGCCGAAATCTTTGAGCTATTGCTTGGGTCTTCATAAATAGTCAAGAAGAGGTCGATGGTAGTAAGGTCTTCATCACCATTGAATCCCCAGCCATCCAATGCCACTCCATTCTTTGCCTTGTAAGAGCAAACATTCACTTGGTTTACGTCTCCACAGCCCTGAATGTACCCAACTATTATTTGCGTTAAATTATCCTTTGGGTTGTCTGCCATCAAGAGCTGGTCATCAAACTCTTCCTTGAACTGCTCTACTTCCGTCAACTCCTTCTCTATCACATTTCCGATAGACTCATTAACGAAAACAGCCGTATCCTCAGCTGGCTTGAAATCATCAAAGACTTCGTTATTATCGTATTGTTCCATATTGTTCGGTTGTTAATTGAAAGTTGCCATTTCCATTTTTAATGCACAAATGATATTGGGTTATGCTGTTTTTCTTCCCAGCAAATCCATCATCATCTCAAATCCTATGCCGTATATATCAGCATGGGCTTTCTCGCACACATCGAAAGCCTCTCCCATCAAATGATTATAGACATTCGCCTCCTGCTCCGTGAAAGCAGGTTTGCCATCTGCATAAAAGCTATAGTCACGGAAATCGTCGTCTGGATGAAAATTGACTTTTCTTTCATCTATCAGATGATGGAAGAAAGTCTTCACATCTTCTACCGTTTGGATATGTGTACTCGATGTATAGTTCATATTTGAGATACTTTTTATTCGTTTGTATAATTCCTTGCAAAGATAAGAAAATAATTTGGAACTGCCTACTTTTTCCCCGACTTTTTTCTGCAAAAGAAGAAAAAAGTATATCATTGGTGACGGGTGACACTGGTGACACGCTAATTTCAAAAACTCTCTCTCGTGCGTACAGGCGGGAAAGGTCTAAGAACATTCCTTCCTGCCCGCCCGCCTACGCGTGCGAGTTTACAAAAACAAGTGTCATCAGCGTCACCTGTCACCATCATAGGGGTGAACCCTCAGATTAGAGACTGGTGAAGAGTGAACCCTTTTTAAAAATTTATAGCGTTAAATACGTGTTAAAAAGCATATATAACTATCTATATATCATTTCTTTATATTCTTTCGCATGCGCTGTATAATCAAAGATCTTTTATATAGGGTTCACCTTCACCCCAAAAAAATGAACACTTGTCGAAAGTGTTCACCCATGATATCACTCGATGATTTTCTATTTATTGCCAATTATAGCCAACAAATAACGTTGTTTCGGATGCTTCGGCTGATTGGGATACTTCATCACAACAAGTCCAGCCTCCAATGCTGGTATAAGATAACTGCTCATAAAGTTCTTTCTATCCTTTAGATGAAGTTTCTCCATCATTTCCTTAACAGACAACTCGCATCCTTCTAGTACTATCATCAAATCTTGTACTTGAGGGGTACTTGAGGGGTACTTGTGGGGTACTTGAGGGGTTATCGGTAATTTTATCGTCGGCAGATGCTTCCAGCCATTGTCCAGCCATCCCTTGGCTATGACATCGGCACCACTCCCGTTCCTCTCCTTCACTCCCAACACGATGGTTCCTTCATCGGTATTGGCGAATGCAGAAAAAGTACTCCAAAACGACTGGGGGAATCCTCCCTTCGCCGACTTATGCTCGATCTCAGCATCTTCCTTCAGCCGCAGTTTTGACAGTATTTGCTCCCTTACGTTCATACCATGTTATTGTTTTAATTCGACAAAGATAAGAATTTTATTTGAAACGAGCCACTTTTTCTCTGACTTTTTCCTGAAAAACATCCCTCATTCCATCATCATTCTACTTAATGACATGCTCCGGCTTCATCACATCGGTGTAAATCACATTTCTCTTGGGTTTCACTCCCTTCAACTTGAACAGCTCGGGAACGGTGACGAAATGGTAGCCTTCCTTCTTCAGGATGGGAATGATACGGTCTACTGCTGCTACCGTTTGCTCATTGCCCTCGAAATCATGGAGCAGATAGATGAGACCGTCCCTGGCACTCGCCGTGATGCGCTTCACTCGCTCATCCACGGAGATGGAGTCAACCCAGTCCTCGCATCCCTCGCCACAAATAAAACCTAGCTTGATGTTGTCATACATTTTCTGGTCTACATTGATATATGGCGGACGGAAAAAGCGAGGAGCCTTGCCCACATAACGTTTCACCAATGACGATGTAGATGCCACCTCTTTGCGGATGGAATCCGGCGTGAGTTGCGACATCGCACTATGGGTGAGACTGTGATTCTCTATGTCGTGTCCCTCATCGTGGGCACGTTTCATCACCTTGGCACTCTCCTCCGTGATATTCTTGCCTATCACGAAGAAAGATGCCTTCACACCGTGCTTCTTCAGCACATTGAGCATGTGGACGGTGGTCGTTGTGTTCGGACCGTCATCGAAACTGAGGGCGATGAGCTTCTTCTGAGCCTGCCCCATCAATGTCTGAGCTGCCATAAGCAGCAAGAATGCAATTTTCTTCATTTTTTAGTTTTGCACTTTTCTCATTTCAAGAATTCCTCTACCCTTGCCAATGGTATTCCGAAGTTGAAATTATCACTACCTATCAACTTGGCGAAATTAACTGCCACCAAGCGTCCCTTGGCATCTATCACAGGACTGCCGCTCGAACCCTGAACCGTAGGAATGCTATAAAGCACTCTCTCGCCATCAGGAAGTTGGGTAACCTTTCCGCTGGTCATCTGCACCTGAATTCCCTGTTGAGTATTGGCCAATGTAGGACCGGCATTATAACCTATCATGTATAGCTCCTGGTCTATCTGCAGCGTCTTGTCATCGTGAGAACTGAATTTTTCCTTCAGCTCTTCCGCCATGCTCAGATTCGCACTTCCATCCGTCTTGAATACATGGCAATCGTTTGGAGTCACTCTATCCTTGAGTTGGATAAGCGCCAAGTCGACGTTCTCCTTGCCAGACACCTTCACCACGGCGCAAGGATTTCTCTGTAGCACTTCTGAATATGAGCTTACGTGAGTGCCGTTGTAGGCTATTCCAATTTCACACACAGGAGTAATCTGAAGTTCATCCATGGATACATTCTCCATGAGAGCCTCCTTAACCGCCTTCACCTTATCAAACTGTTCCTCCAGTTCGCTCTGCTGCGATTCTATCTCTTGCAATTTTTCTGTATCCTCATAGCTCTCACCATCCTCATCGTATGCATAGCAATCGCCTTTCTGGTTTTCCAAAACCTGGTAATACTGCGACATCTCCGACATTTGCTCGGCATAATAGGCTCGCAAGGAGGATATCATCTGGTTGAAACCATTCTTTACAGCCTCCTTGTCTATCTCTGGCTGTGCCACATGGCGATTGGTGAGCAGAGAGCCTTGTTCATCGATAAAGAAACCTGTGCCCGACAAGATTTGACACTTGTCCTTGATATCCTTATACTCGGTACACATGTCCTTGAGCGACCCATCATCGTCAATGCCCGTGAAATAGACGAAATTACCATTTGGCAATTTCATGCGATAATAGAACTTATTGATTATCAACACGACTCCCGACTTGGAACTATCAAACAGTTCCTGCGGCGTTTTCTCACTGCAACTTACCAGCAACAACGCCATGACTAACCATAATAGTATCTTCTTCATAAAATAATATTTAAAATCAATGCCAATATGCTCTAGCAAAAGCAGCAATACCTAACAGCAAAACGTAAAACAATGATATCAACACGCCATAGTCCTCACGGGCAGACAAAATCTTCTCTGCCAGCCCGACCTCTAAAATCGTAGCAATAGGCCAGGCAAACAAAATTACAAGAAACAAAAAGCCCATGTTCATATCGTTTTGGGGAATGAAGAATATCACGCAAGCAAGCAGCAACAAAGCCGCAGTCTCCACCCCCCATAGGCGACCTAGATAAGAACTGTCCTTGGTAGCATTTGCCTGATTTCTATTGAGCAACGAGTAAGCCGCCGCACCCCTAGTGACACCGTGCCCCACCAACAATGCAAACATTATCCATTTACTGACATCCACATATCCTGTTATCGCAGTGAGGACATACAAACTAGCCACCCAATCCAAAGCTACAGACACCGGTTTTTCAAATCTTCGTTTCAAGAGAAACAACAATCCTCCAGATGCCAACAACGAAGCAGCGATAATTGCCGTAAATACCTTTTCTTCCTCTTCATCTATGGATGTTTTGTACTTAAACATTTCAAGCGCCAAGGCTACTACCGCAAAGCAACTAGTAACCACAGCAATATAGGAAAGCCCCCTATATAGCCATCCCTTCAATCGAAGAGAATTTTTGCAGCCCTTGTCTTCTTCAGCAGCATTAGTCGCAACCTGCTCTGCAGATTCAGTCGCAACCTGCTCTGCTGTTTCAGCTACAACCTGCTCAGCATCTTCGGGTTTGACTTCCCCGATTGGTCCAGAAACGGTTTCTTCTTTCCTCGGCAACTCCACGCTTTCCTCTTTTTGGGCATTTGATTCCCCCTTAAAAGGATAGCCGCACTCCGGACACACCGCAACATTAAACCTGCTCCAGTTTCCACATTCAGGACATTGCTTATCAATCCATTCACCACAAAAACGGCACTTATGCGCCGTATCTTGTATCTGTTCTCCACAAAAAGGACAATTCTTCATTGTATATCAATTTTTATTATTTCTGATTCCGACTACAAAGGTAGTCTTTTTATCCGATGTGAACAAAAAATGAAGCAGAAAACGACAAAAAAGAACCACATATATACTATTACTCTCTTCTTTGTAGCAGAAGGGGGGATGTATCCACTTGCAAAGATACACTTTTCTACAGATAAACACTACCCCAAAAAGACTACTTTCTTCCTTCTCTTAGATTTATTTAACGCAAAGCGAAATATAACATCAAATAGGGGGCGACCCTTGATCAAGGGTCGCCCCCTATTCATTCAAATCACATAACACTTGCACTATAAGTTCTCTTGCAATTGGCTTTATCACATCTGCCAATCTAGGCTGCTCACCCCATCCTTCTGTGTGAAGTTGAGTCCAATCTTGGTAACAGGCTTGCCACGCTCAGCGAAATTCTCGGCATATTTTCGGTCATTTATTTGATCCAAAGCCTCCTTAGCCGACTTATTGAATTTCATCTCCATCACATAGATTGCATCCTTGGTCTCCATCATCACGTCCAAGCGTCCCTTGGCTGTATGCGGTTCCACGATGATGCTATAGTTGGTGAGCAGGGCGGAGATGATGTAAAACATCTGCTGGTAATGCCCCTCATAATAAGTGTTGTCGCAATAAGGCACTGTCTCCAAGAAATCCTTCAGCAATTGCAACGCTCCCTCCATGTTGCCCTGACGTATCAAAACCGACATTCGGGCGATGCAAGTATTGCCATTGGTGGTGTGACGCTCCAGATAGTGTGGCAACAGACACCCAAACAAGCCTACCTTTATCTCCTGGTTAGGCAAGGCTAGCTCATAGAGCCTGCTCATCTTGTCATATCCCTTGATAGTCATGTAGCCGCTCTGATACAGCAACGGCATGATGGTAGTCATTGTTTCCGTGGCTGCATCGAAATCTTTCTTGCCAGCATAGGTAGTCTCTCCTAAATCCGAAGGCAAGAACTCGTACTTTCGCATCATGTTGATGAGGTAGGTCGGGGTGCCTGAGCCAAACCAATAGTCATCAATCTCTCCATCCGCAAAGCAATTCAGCAAACTGTAAGGATTGAACACATCTGGCGATGGCCAACTAAAATGATAGCCATCATAATGATTCTGCAGTTCTTGAATGGTCTCTTCCCTACTCAGGTCCAAATGTTCTGCCAGTTCATCAATATCAGTACTCATTTGGGTCAACAGCTCTTCCTTGGTAATGCCACAAATGCCTGCGTAGGGTTCGTCCATACTTACATTCTTGATATTATTCAGCTCACTGAAGATGCTGAGTTGGGAGAACTTGGTGATACCCGTCAGGAACACGAATCGCAGCAATGGTTCGCAATCCTTCAAAGGCGAATAAAAGTTGCGCATCGTATCACGAAGGATGACAAGACTATCTTCATCGTGAGCCACATCCAGCAAAGGTGCGTCATACTCATCGATGAGTACCACTACTTGTTTACCAGTCTTATCGTTCACCGAGTTTATCAGGTTAAGCAATCTCACATTTGGGTCAGGAGAATCACATTCCACGCCGAAGCGTTTCTCGTTTTCTTTTAGGATGAAAAGAAGATAACGCACCAGTTGCTCTTTCTCCATGTGCTTGCCGCCCGCCATGCTGAAATGAAGCACAGGGTATTCTTCCCATTCCTTCTCCAAGCGAGAGAGGGCAAGTCCGTCGAAGAGCTCTTTCTTTCCCTCGAAATAACTTCGGAAGGTAGATACCAACAACGATTTGCCAAAACGGCGTGGACGACTCAAGAAGAAATAAGTACCATCCGTATGAGTCATACGATATACATATTCCGTCTTGTCTACATAGAACTTATCCTCCACCCGGATACGTTCAAATGTTTGAATTCCTATAGGATATAATCTTCTTGCCATATTGCCTCACTTTTTTAATTCTACTGCAAAGTTATGCTTTTTATTCTATATCTCCAAGAA
>DJSH01000077.1:6874-23030 GCA_002440225.1 Candidatus Segatella violae | reverse complement strand
TTGAAATATACATCTCAAAGCTTGCAACGGAATTATCTGCCAGCATAACAGAAAAATCCAAACTGGCATAAATAAAATTGGAAGGAAACAGAAATGCTTATCCAACCCAGCTAGAAACAAAAAACAAACGACTAAAAAATAAGGACCATGGCCAATTACAAACTTCAAGAAATGCCAAACCTGAACAACTCAGGCAAGCGCATCGTTTATCCCAAGGTGGAAACCCACCGCACCCTCTCCACAGACGAAGTGTGCGAGAAGATGCATGCTTATAACCCCGCTTACTCCTCAAGCCTCGTAAGAACGGTGCTTGACGACCTGTCCAACTTCTTGGTACACATGATGGACATGGGATACAACGTAAAGCTAGACGGACTGGGCACCTTCTCGCTCAGCATCGGCTTCACCGACAACAAGCCGAACGAGATGCAGGGCGACGATGACAAGATGCTCTACCGCAAAGTGGCGGTGAAGGACGTGAACTACAAGGTGGACGCAGAGCTCCTGGAAAAGCTCAAGCGAAAAGTAGACTTGAGGCGCATAGAGGGCGAGGTGCAGAAGATTTCCAAGACCGCCTACAGCGAGGAGGAACGCATCCAGCGTGCCATCAACATCATTGAGAAGAAGGGCTTCATCACTCTCGCCGACTACGCCTACACCAACGGCCTGAGCCGCTCGATGGCCTCCAGAGACTTGAAGAAAATCTGCGAAAAAGAAGACTCGCCGATTAAAAGCAGCGGAAATGGAAGCCATAAAATATGGGTGAAAAGCTAAGATTATCGATAATGGCAGGAGGTGGAAGGAGATGGAAGAAGGTGGAAGCAAGTGACAGCAAGTGGAAGTAAAAATACCATTGCTACCACACCTTAACCTATTGATAATCAAATAAATAATAGGCAGTGTGGTAGCAATGGTAGCAAAATCAAGAAAAAACTTTCTTTTTTTATTTATTCAGGATGGCATCCAGCTTCTCATGGAAGTTTTCCTCGCTTGGGCGAAAGGCGTCGCCATCGGCTATGGTGCCATCGGCATTGATGATGAGGAAACGAGGGATGCCGGTAATGCCGTATGCCTTGGAGAGAGCCTTATGCTCCTCCTTGCTTACGATAAACTGCTCCCACTCAGGCTTATCCTTATCAAGCTTCTTGAGCCAAGCCTGCTTGTTGTTATCCAACGAAATACTGATGAAACGCACCTTGTCGTTGCCCTTGTATTCTGCCACTCGCTTCTCTAAGAAAGGTATCTCCTTGCAGCAAGGTCCGCACCAGGTAGCCCAGCAATCGATGTAAACCACCTTGCCTCGCATATCTGACAAGCGATACCCCTTACCATCACGGTCGCTAAAAGTGAAGTCGGGAGCCATCTTTCCTTTCTTGATTCTCTTGATGGCAGCTACCTTGTTAGCATATTTATTGATGAGAGAAGAATCAGAAGCAGCCATCTCGCAATAAGGTTTCCAGAAGCGATCAATGTCGGCAAAGTCCTTGCCATAATTCAAAGTCTCGCTGGCGCATTCATCTAGCAGGGCGTGGCGTACTACGGGATCGGTAACCTTCTCTTTCACAAGCTTGAGATAAGCCAATCCATGCTCCGTCATATCATGACCAAAGAGAGAATCAAGCTTGGCATCCACGCTTGCACTTATCTTCCATTGTGGCAGATAATTGTAGAGCCCTATCCAATTGTTTACATCTACCTTTGATAACAGTTCTTTCTTTTCCGAACTTCCCTTCGGGAGCAGACGCAAGAGAAAATTGTTATGGCCATCCTCATTGAGTTGGGTTAGAAACTGTCGAAGTTCCTCATTCTTCACCTTCTTCACCTCCTTGACAAGCGCCTGGTATTTTTCTTCCAACACTTGCTTTCGATCTTGCCCTTTGAGAAGGTCGGGCTTGCCTCCGTATGGAAAGAACAAGTCAAAATCGTAACCTTCTCCATAATGCTTCATAAAATAGGAAGCATCCGCATACTTTCCCGAAAAAGAAACCTGAGGTTTTCCATCCTTCTTGTTCACCTTTATATTGAGCGTGCTGCCTGGCGTGAGCATAAATTGATGCTCAGAATTATCACCCAAATACAAGAAAGCAGGACAGAAGGTGCGATCGCCCAACTTTTTGGCGTCAAAAGTAAACTGTCCCTTGGCATCTACTTCCAACTTGGTCTCCACGCCATCAAATTGACTTCCACCTTTTTCGGGATTGTAAACGATATAGGCACGCTTGCTTAAAGTTGTGTCTGCGATAACTCCCTTGACCATTTGGGCGTCGGCATGAATAGCCGAACTTGCCCAAATGATACTTAGGAGAGAGAGAGATTTGATTATATTATTCATTTTCTAATGTTGTATTATCGTCTAAAACTTATTTTATCTAATATTATATTTTCAGGAATCTGCACTTTATATTCTATTCATAATTCTGCTTAAAGCTAGAATTGTTCTGCATCACACGCAGAGGGAAAGGCCATACCCAAAGTTTGCTATCGGGAGCGATGGAGAACTTGCCTAGCTCGCCCAAGTCACGGATGATGGTCTTCTTATAGTCTGCCTCCGTGTTCCAACGCTTGCGGTCGAAGAAGTTGATGTAGCTGCCGATACACTCGATGAACTTGGCACGCTGCAACAATGCCATCGCCTCTTTCTCTGTCGATGCCGAGAATGGCTGGTAATGCTCGGTGTCGATGCGATTCTTGCGCACCTTATTGACCAAGTCAAGACCTTCCTGTATCTTGCCCGTGCGAATATAGCATTCGGCTGCCATATACATCACATCCTCCACAGTGAATCCCCAAGGAGTACAGTATGCCTCGTAGCCATAAGCCTCCAGACAGCCCGGAATGCCAGAGTCTGATTCGCCATACTCAGCATCCCAATAATCAGAATGGTCTCTCACATAATCACCCTCCTCGAAGAGAGAGACTGTTTCCAGGCTCAACTGCTCGCTAGAAGGATAATCCCAGCTATCGAGCATCGGGGATATATAGAGAATCATATTGCCATCATTAGGCAGTAGCTTCCAGCTTCCACGCTCTAACACCGAACTTCTATCCTCTATCTTGTTGTTATATTGCAAGGCTTTCAGAGCGTATGGCAGAGCATCGGAATACTTTTTCATTTGGAAGAGAATCATCGCCTTGATGGCATTACCACCACACTTGGTGATACGATTGATGTTGTTGTTGTCATAGAGCGCAGCGATGTTTTCGTCACTGCAATCCTCCAACATCTTCTCGTAACATTCCTTCAATGGCAACTGTGGCTTGCTTTCTATCGCAGCATCCGTAGGGTAAGCGATACCGTTCTCGCTATCGATTGTAGCCTCATCATACTGCTTGGCGTAGATATTGGCAACCAGAAAGAGGTAGTAGGCTCTCGTTATCTGGGCCTCAGCCTTAATGGCAGGCTTGAGGTTGTCATTGCCACTGGCTCCGTCTATCTTCGAAAGCAAAACATTCATCGTATTAATCTCGCTGTAGACATTGGTATAGAAATTGTCCTTGGTGTTGAGCTTGGCTCTGTCCACGCTCTCATCGTACGAGAGATAGGCATACTTCAAAGTGTTGTTGGTGCGCAACTGGCTCTCCACCGTAGTAAATTCCTTGCCATAGGTCTCATTGACTACAATCCCAAGAAATTCGTTAGGGTCGTCGTATAATTCCTTCTGATTGAGGAGCAACTCTAGTTCCGATGTTTTCTCCAGAGTAGTCTTACCTTCGGGTACGATGTCGAGGTCGCCACAAGAACTCACCAACAGGCTTGTGGCGAGCAAACCGAGACATACCCCTTTCGATTTAATTATGTTTGTGATATTCATTATGTTCAGCATTTTAGAAATTAACGTTCAAACTCAATGTATAGCTCTTTGGTATCTTAGGGCTTACCGTACCTTCGATAGGGCTCACACGCTCAGGGTCGATACCTTTCTTATTGCGCACCCATGTGAGCACATTGGTCATCTGCAGACGGAGTGACAAGCCCTGAATTCTCAAAGCCTTGCAAACATTTGGAGCAAAACGATACCCCAAAGTCAACGTGCGAAGCTTCATATAGTCAGCGTGGTCTACCGTCTGGTCGCAATAGTACATATTATAATAAGGTACATACATATCATGATTCATGTATCCATTGCCCAACATGTTTTGGCGCTCGCTCTCCGAGGTCCTCCAATAGTTGAGGTAAGCACGAGGTGTGGCTGCACTATAGGAGTAAGAAGTTCGGGTGCTCCATTCATCCACGCTCGAACGGAAATAGTGTCCTGCATACCATACGAACGAACCGCTCAAAGAGAATCCCTTCCAAGTGATGGTTGGCGTGAAAGAACCTGTCCATGTTGGGTCTAGGGAGCCACAATACTTCACATCATCCACCGTAAAGGTAGAGTTGTAGATGTCATCATTCGACACGGTGCCATCGGCTTTCTTCCAATACAGCTGCTGGTATCCATCCTCATCGGTCTCGAAATGATCGAAGGCGAAGGAATAAAGGCTGTTGACAGGGTCGCCCTCGTGGAATGACTCCAAAGCATACAAACCACTGGTTGGCACATGATGGAGCTTCAATATTTTGTTTTTATTGTGCGCCAAGGTCATATCGAGACTCAAGCCGATGTCGTCGCGCGACTTAGCCTTCAATATCTCGGCACTCAACTGGAGCTCCAATCCCTTATTCAAGGTCTCGGCATTGTTGGTATAGAGGCTAGACCATCCGGTGGTTGGGTCTAGGTCGATATTTGCCAGCACATCACTACTCTTCTTATGGTAAAGGTCGAACGAACCTGTGAGTCGATGATTGAGCACGGAGAAATCGAATCCCCAGTCCCAAGAGGTTGTCTTCTCCCAGCGCAACTGATCATTAGGCGGCGTGTTCAGGGTTGCCTTCTTCACGCCGGTGATGGAATTGGTACGAATCTTAGCGGTAAGATATGAGGAATAGTTGGAATTGATGTTTCCCGTAACACCATAGCTGAATCTCATCTTCAGCATATCGAGCCACTTGGCATCCTTGAGGAATGCCTCCTTGTTGAGGTTCCAACCTAGACCTACAGACCACAACGGACGGCTGCGGAACTTAGGGTCGGCACCAAACAAGTCGGCCTTGTCAACACGATAGCTAGCACTCAGCGAATAGCGTGAATCGTAAGTATAGTTGGCGGTGGCATAATATGACTTGTAGCGATGCTTTATATGGGTGCTACCAGCCACGTCGCTCGCAGAGAAATAATACTCTGGCGAATAGAGCGTTCCTAGATCGGTGGATTTCAATGTACCCAATGTTGAGAAATCAATGAGTCCCGTGCTATTGGTGAGGGTCTGCTCATCGTACCCCCACATCTGGTTGTAGGTGCTGCGGCTGAAGGTCTGCCTGTATTCATAACCAGCGATAGCACTCACAGCATGCTTTTCGGCAAAGGTCTTATCATAAGTAGCTTGAGCACGGAAGGTGAGGTAATTGCCCTCGTTACTGTTGACAGTCATACAACCACCCTCAGGGATATAGTGCTTGCCCTTATAGGTAAAAAGATTGTAGTAATGACGCTGGATGTAGCTATCCCCATCAAGCAATTTCTCGCTTCTGCCGCTGATGTCCTCATACTGGAACATACCACTCAACTTTAATCCATCGATAGGCTTTAGGTTGGCATGAATGTAAGAACGGGTATAAGTCTCACGGCTCTTCTCGTAATTCAAGAAGAGTTCGTTGACGGGCGAGAAGCCTTCGTCCTTCAACCCCAAGGATGCATCCGACAGGGAAGGCTCATCCAATGCCACGCCTGCACGCAGACGAGCAGGTGTGCCATCTGCATTGTACATGCTCTGATAAGGATAGAAATCGGTAATCTTATTGTATTCTCCGATTTCGCTGGTATGATTCTTGGAGCGTGTATTGTTCAGGGTTACGCCAAAGTCCATGTCAAGCCATTTGGCTGCATCCAGTTTGCCTACATACTGCATGGAAAGGGTATTGTCGAATTGACTTTTCATATTGGTGTAATCTCCATGCCAATCCACGATAATGCTAGAGTTGAGATACTTACCCTTGGTTCTGACCGAGAGATTATACTGTTGCTGCAAGCGATTGTGCAACATCAGGTCTTGCCATTCTTTCTGATAATCGTTCTGCCCCCATTGCTGGATGGTGCTGTTGTATTCTGCATCAGAGATTTCACCTTTATAATGCCTCACCATCAGCTGGGTAATAGGTGCCATGAGTCGGCCTCGCTTGTCATATTGCTTCAGCAGATAATTGATGGCTTCAGGACGCTTGGTCATCCAATCGAAGTTATACTGCTCCAGTTCCATCAGTTCCGATGCATTACAATAGTCCAACGAGCCATAATCCAACTTATTGGTTGTCGTAACATCTGCATTGAAGTCGATGGAAAGCTTTTCTGTCTGCGCCTTCTTGGTAGTGATGACAATAACGCCATTCGATGCCCTGGCACCATAGATGGCGGCTGCGGCTGCATCCTTCAATACAGTAATCTTATCGACCTCATACTTGTTGACATCATCCAAGGTGCCATTGATAGGCAGACCATCCACCACGATAAGCGGGCTGGTACTGGCTTTCAGACTGCTGACACCACGAATGGTAAGTCCGCTCGTATTACCATTATCATAATTCACCAATCCGGCAATTTTTCCCTCCAAGCTCTGCTGAAGATCAGACATATATCTATCATTGATATCTTTGGAAGAAATCACCTGGAAGGCACCTGTTGCGTTCTCCTTCTTTAGCGTCTGGTAACCTGTCACCACGACATCATTAAGCAGTTTGGAATCATCCTCCATGATGATGGTGACATGCTTGTAACTAGCCTTGCGCTGAAAAGTCTTCATGCCGATATAGGCATATTCCAACTTAGCATCCTCTGGAATGCCCTCCATAGAATACTCACCATTATCATCGGTCACCGCCCCTTTCTTGGAGCCAACCACCTTGACCGACACTCCTATCAAGGGATTGCCGTAGGTATCCAGTATCTGTCCGCTCACCTTGCGTCGTTCCGCATCAGTCTGCTTGCTCTTGCGAACAATCATGATACGGGAACCATCCACCTGAACCGTGTAAGGGGTGGAAGCCAACAAGACTTCTATCGCCTTGGGAGCAGGCAAACCCTTGATGTCGGCAGACACCTTGTAGTCCTTCAATAAGTCATAATTGTAGTTCACTTTGTAATAGCCCGACAATCTCTCTACCTGATACAAAGTGGAAGGCAATGAAGCCTGGTCGCATTTCAAGGTGATATTGTTGCCTTGCGCCGCTACCTGGAGGGCGAAAAGCGACAAGAATAGCCCCGAAAAGCATTTCTTTCTAAGTTCTTTTTCCATAACTTTCATGTTTATGAACCAATAATAATGTTTGTTCTCTCTTGCTAGTAAAGACGCAAGAAAGGACAAACGGGGACACAAAAAGCCAGGAAATTCGCAAAAAAACTTTCAAAAAGCGTTATTTTCTTTTATTTCCGCATAAATAATGCATATTTATTCTTTATTTTACAATAATCTCGTTATTCGACTTGTCCACGTTCACACCCTCTATTTCATTGAGCTGCTTCACGATGTCATCCAGCGTAGCACTGCGCTCCGCCACAAAATGAACCTGCGTGTTGAGACAGGTCTTGTTCTCGAACACCACATTGACATGATACCATCTGCCTATCTCCTTCATCACCTCCAGCAACGGGGCATGATGGAAATAGAACAAGCCATTCTTCCATTGTATCAAAGGATAGGTATCTACCGCCGACACCTTGATGTTGCCTCCCTCCAAGGTAGCCATCTCGTCGGGCTTCATCAGGATAGGCGAAGCCTCATCTCCCCTCTTGCAGACAGCCACCTTGCCCGAAACCAATATCAGCTGGGCAGCCTTGCCTTGGTAAGCCTTCACATCGAAGGCGGTACCTAGGTCGGTGGCTACAAGCGAAGCCGTCTCCACGATGAAAGGACATTTCTTGTTGTGCATCACCTCGAAATAGGCTTCGCCAGACAGATGCACTCTTCTTTCGGTCTTGGAGAAATGCTTGGGATAGAGCAAGGTGCTCTCGGCATTGAGCCATACCTTGGTGCCATCGCTCAACACCAACTGCTTGCTATTGCCCCTGCCCGTCTCGGCACTCAGCAGTTCTTGCCCTTCAGAAGAGGAGGCAGACGCAGAAGCCTCATCGCCCACCTTATTATATATAGGGGACTTACCCGAAGCGGAATCTTGAGGGCTCTGGGCGATAGCGGTATGAGCCAAAGGTCCCGGCGCATCAGCATCGGGCATGTTGCCTCTCCCTATCCCCTTCACCAGCAAGAACGCAACGAGCACGGCGGCTGCCACAGAAATCGCAGCCTTTAATACTACCGACATAGAGACACGACGAACCGGAGCTGGCTTTTCGTCCTCCAGATTGAGCTGTTCGCTCAATGCCTTCCAAGCCATCTCTGTATCGGGAGCCTCCACATCCATTCTGTTCAGGGCACTACGTATCTCCCCTTCTTCCTGAATGGAAGCCTCGGCATCCTGCCATTCTTCATTCAATATGTCTTTATCTCTGTTCATTGCTTTAATCTTCTATTATTAAGACGTTTATATCGGGAAATGGGGACAAGAAATCAATCTCATTTTCTCTGCCAAATCATTCCTCATTCCTTAGCTTGCTCCTCAATTCCTTCAAGGCTCGCTGCAAATGCTTCTTGATGCCTTCTGAAGAAATACCCACTATCTCAGCTGCTTCCTTATACGATTTTCGCTTTCGATAGCAGAGGTCGAATATCAGCCTCGTCTTCTCCGGCATCCGAGCCAACTCTCGTTCTATCTTCCTGATGCGTTCCTCCCGCTGCTCCCAGGAATCGCCGCTGTCCACCAGATTTTTCATATCTTCCAAGGGAATCGTCTTGACCGAGGCATTGCGCCGATACCAGTCGAGCGACTTATTGCGAACGCTCACGTAGAGATAGCCTTTCAACTTAGAGAAAGCCACATCCCGATGTCTATTCCAAAGAGACATAAAGACCTCGCTTACCACATCCTGAGCCACCTGCTTGTCGCCCACGATGTCATAAGCTAAATAAAACAACTGAAGGTGCATTTCCTTGAAGATGCCTTCAAATTGCGCTGCCGTTATGTACACTCTTTCTGCCATTCGACTGCAAAAATACAAAAAAGAATCGGTTTGGGAAAATATATCAAGGCAGATAAAACAAAAATACATCGAATATTTGGTTTTCTCACCGAAATGTTGTATCTTTGCACGATTTTTAATCGAGAATGCTTATTTCAAGCGCACTTTATAGTCAAGAATACGTATATAGTTATGAATAACAGAACAACCATTGCAAAGAAACATCACTATCGAGAGCTCCTCTCCATCGGTATACCTATTATTATAGGACAGCTCGGCACCATCATCCTGGGCTTCGCCGACACACTCATGATAGGACACCACAGCACACAGGAACTGGCGGCGGCAGGACTGGTGAACAACATCTTCGGACTGGTGTTTATCTCCTACATGGGATTCTCCTACGGTCTCACCCCTATCATCGGCAAGCTCTACGGCATGGAGCGAACCGACGAAATCGGACAAAAGGTGAGAAACTCCTTCGTGGCAAACATGATGGTGGGCTGCATTTTTTCTGTTGCCCTCGTAATCCTTTACCTCAACCTCGCCCACATCGGGCAGCCAGAGGAACTGTTGGCGCTCATCCGCCCTTACTTCATCGTCAACCTCATCTCCGTGCTCTTCATGGGCGTGTTCAACACGATGAAGCAATTCCTCGACGGAATCGCCCATACCAAGGTGGCTATGTGGGTGATGATAGCCGGAAACATCGCCAACATCCTGGGCAACTGGATGCTCATCTATGGCGTGGGGCCTTTCCCTGAGTTGGGATTGACAGGAGCCGGTCTCTCCACCCTCTTCTCCCGCATCCTGATGGCGGGGGCGATGATAGGCGTGGTGATGGGCAGGAAAAAGTTCCAGCAGTATCGCACAGACATCGTCCAGAGCCACACCAACATGGCTGATTTCCGAGAGATGAACCGCCTGGGATGGCCTGTGGCATTGCAGTTGGCGATGGAATCGGCGGCGTTCACGCTGAGTTGCGTGATGGTGGGCTGGCTAGGCACCATTCCTTTGGCTTCCCACCAGGTGATGATTACCCTGTCGCAACTCTTCTACCTCTCACTTTCGGGCATGGCGGCGGCGATGGCGATAAGAGTGAGCCACTTCGTGGGGCAGAAGGACTTCCATGCAGTTCGCCGCAACGCTTACGACGGATGGCGACTAGCCTTGATGTTCTCCACGCTGATGGGCATCCCGGTGTTCCTCTTGCGCCACCAAATAGGTGGATGGTTCAACGACAATGTGGAGGTGCAGCAGAACGTGGCGATGCTCATCGTCTGGATGATGGTGTATCAGTTTGGCGACGGATTGCAATATACCTTCGCCAACGCCCTCCGAGGCATCGCCTGCGTCAAGCCGATGGTAACGTATGCCTTCATCGCCTACTTTGTAATTTCCCTGCCCCTGGGGTATACGCTCGGATTCCCTTGCCATCTCGGCATCCAGGGCATCTGGATCGCCTTCCCGTTCGGACTCACCATCGCTGGCGTGCTATATTGGCAGCGATTCGTAAGAGAGGTGAAGAAGATGGAAAAGGCATAAATAAAAAAAGCTCCCGCCAATTGATGGGAGCTTTTTTTTATTTATGCCTGCTCAGCACGATCATCTACATTCTCACCCTGTGTAGGAGCAAGAGTAGCCTTGAAATCGGTGATGCCGTACTTGGCGAGGATGTTGTACCACTGGAGGAGCTTCTTGATGTCGCTGTCGTGCACACGGTCGCGATCGTAGTTAGGAAGAACCTCTGCGAAGTAAGCGTGGAGCTCGTCGGCAGGAGCCTTTTTGTAGTTGAACTCGCTTGGCTTGCCATTCTCCTTCTTGCTTACGCTGTCGAGCACCTCCCATAGTGGCACCTCGTCAGCATCTGTATACATAGCGATGTCGCCAAGGCTTGTCACACGGTCGGTGGCGAAAGCTGGCACACGCTTGTGAGTCTCGTCGAGAGTCTCGACAATCAAGTTTCTGTTACCTCTAGATACCAGTTTGTAAAGGCCTGGCTTGCCTGCAATTGAAAGAATTGTTTCCATTGTTGTCTTCTTATTCTATTTTAATTGTTTATTCTATTATTTATGATTTAATTTTCTCGTTCTTATTATTCAATTTTCCCAATAGTGCCCCTATCTGCGCTTTCACGTCTCTCACCCCGTCGTTCACTATCTCGAAATCGGAGCGAGCCACCAGTTCTTCCTGAGGCATCACGGCATCTATCCACTGCTGCGCTTTCTCGCGAGAGATGTGGTCGCGCTGCATGATACGCTCCAGGCGAACTGGCACGGGAGCCGTGACACACACCACATAGTCGAAATGGGTGCGCTTGTAGAATCCACTGTCGAAGAGGATGGCACTCTCCAGCCAGTCGCAATCGCTCTGTTCAAAATCGCGAGCCACGGCAGGATGAACCACATCGTTGATAGCTTGCTTGTTGGCTTCGCTCGCCAAGAGAAACTTGGCCAGCACTGGCTTCTGAAGCACGCCGTCTACATACACTTCCTCGCCCACCAAACGGCTGAGCGCCGCCTGCAAGTCGCCATCGGAGCGCATGAGTCGCTTAGCCCCGGCATCGCAATCATAGACCTGGATGCCATGGCTGCCCAACTCTCGGCACACATAGCTCTTGCCGCTACCGATGCCTCCAGTAATCGCTATCTTCATATCTCTTCTCTCTTCGAAAATTTCAAAATTCCAAAATTCCAAGATTCTAAAATATCCCATCCCTGTTGCCGTTACTCTCTATTGCTGTTCCAGCAGATAGTCTACCATATCGATGTCCAGCCTAGCCTTGCTCACCGAGCGTGGCACACTGCGCAATTGCAGATGGCACTTGTCGGAAGGATTGGCAGAGAGTTCGTTGTAGTCGACCACCACACGGAACTGGCTCTCCTTGATGGTGCGGAAGAGGCTGGCACCGATGGTGAACCTCACAGCCACACGCGAAGGGAAGGTGCGCAACACCATGTTGGGCGGCATATTGATGGCGGTGATAGGCACGTCGATAGACTCCTCGGTGAGCACATCTGGATAAACCGCCAATCGCACCATCTGGGGCACAATCTTCATGCCACGTATCTTCTTGATGTATACGTTGCGATGGATGGTATCCTGTAGATTGCGCATGTTGAACGGCTCAATCTCCACCGATTTCAACTGGTCGAGCTGCCGCTTGTTGGCGTATACCGTCACCATGCTAGGCAAGAACTCGGTATGGGCGAGATAGTAGCTCTTGTTGGTGGTAATCCTGCCCCGGAACACCACAGGCACTTTCTTGCTGGCGCCATAGGTGAAATAGAAGTCAAACTTGCCCGGCTTCACCGAGAGCAGCTTGCTCGACCCATAGAGCTGGGAGAGCACCTGCTTCTGCACATCAGCCATCGGCACGAACCCACGCCCCGTGTCGTCGTCGGCATAACTGCCAAAACGGAATGTTATCGGACGGAACCTGCCTCCATAGGCATAGGTGACGAGGGTGAATCCCTTGTCGCGCACCACGATGTTCACCGAGTCGGGAATATCGCCCGTGATGACAGCGTTGCGAGGCACCCCGGTTAAGTGCACAGGGATATTGAATTCTCTCTCGGTGGTCTCGTTGAGCGTCATCATCAACCAGAAGATGCCGCTGAGAGCGAAAAAGAACAAAAAAATCAGAAACTCCTTATTCAGACTACTGAACAGGAAGTTTCTGACAATATGCAATATGTTTCTGAAACTATGCATTAGGAGTCTGACTTGTAGCATCAGCAAACACGTAGCCCTTAGCCACAGTGATCACCACGCCACGAGCTATCTCTACATCGATGGTATTGGCCTCAACGTTCACACGTTTCACTGTGCCATAGACACCGCCGCCAGTAACGACCTTAGAGCCCTCCTGGAGAGAGTTCTGGAACTTGCGAATCTCCTTCTGCTTCTTCTGCTGAGGGCGAATCATAAAGAACCACATGATGGCAAAGATAGCCACCATCATGATGAGAAAACTCATGCTGCTACCACCTCCAGCAGGAGCAGCTTGCAATAGTAAATTTGTCATGTCTTAATAATAATGTATTAAATTGTTTCTTTAATTTATTCTTTATTTGCGTTATTTTCTGCTTGCGCTTTATTCTTCTGTTTGCGATCAGGCAGTTCCTTGGTGATGATTCCTCTTTGGATGAGGAAGCGTGTGATGTTGTCGAGCATACCGTTCACATAGCCGCCACTGCGAGGCGTGCTGTAAGCCTTGGCAAGGTCTACATACTCGTTGATGGTCACGGTGGCAGGAATGCCAGGGAAGTTAATGAGCTCGGCAATGGCTATCTGCATGATGACCACGTCCATATAGGCAAGGCGGGAGAAATCCCAGTTGCGTGAGGCATCGCTCATGTAGCGCTGGTAGGCTTCGCCATTGAGGATGGTGGCACGGAAGAGTTTGCTAGCGAACTCACGGTCTTCGGCATCCTTATACTCTGGCAGCAACTCCTGCTTAGCCTTCTTGGCTGGGTCGAAGCGCTTGATGGTCTTCAGCACGAAGGTGTCCACGATATCCTTGTCGTCGTTCCAATAGAGGCTCTTTTCCTCAAGGAATGCATCGATGTCGTCATTGTTCATGATAAACTTCTTGTAGATGCGACGCCATACCTCACGGTCGCGGTCGTAGTCGCTGAGGTCTTTCAACTCTTCGTCAATGGCCCCGCTGATATAGTCGGCATAGAGATCGCTCGACGTAATGGCGGTGTAGAGCTTACGCACCATCTCGATGTCCTCGTCCCAGCTGGAATTCTTCACGTCGATCCAGTCGAGCAGCATCTTGTTCTCTTCGAGCTGAACAGCAAACTGGTTCATGGCGAAACGAGAAGAAGGTTCCTGCTCGCCCTCACGCTTGGCACGAGCCGCCTCGACATCATATCGCTTGCGGGCCTCCTGAGTGATGGCCACGATGAGCTGCAGCATATAGTTGTACAAATCATACGACTTGGAGAGGCTGAACATCAACTCCTTCTCAGCATTATCCATGTTGTGATTGCTGTTTTGATAGTATGCATAGGTTAACTGCACAATCTTACGTCTTATCAAATCCCTATTAATCATTCTCTAATAATTTTAAAAGATTCATTTATTTAATTTCCTAATACGTTGCAAAAATACACATTATATAAATAATACGCAAGAAATGGGGCAAGATTTTCTGTTTTTTTAAGCTAAAAAGTGTATTTTCCCACTTTTTTATGCACCAACAACATATTTTGAGGCCGAAAATTTGCTCAATCCAAATAAAAGTAGTAATTTTGCACCCGCTTAAGACAAAGCTAATCCGTGTGATGGCGAGTTAAGGCACATTTATTAATTACAAACTTAATTTAGAGTAACACAAATGAAAGAGATTAATGTAACAGGTCAGAAGCGTACAGACCTTGGTAAGAAAGCTTCAAAGGCATTGCGTAAGGAAGGTTTCGTTCCTTGTAACCTTTATGGTGAGAAGAAGGGCGAGAACGGTGCTCCTGAGGCTATGTCATTCGCAGTTCCATTCAGCGAGTTGCGTAAGGTAATCTACACTCCTCACGTATACGTGATCAACCTCATCATCGACGGTGAGAGCCACACTGCTATCATGAAGGAGATTCAGTTCCACCCAACAACAGACGCTCCATTGCACGTTGACTTCTACGAGGTGAACGACCAGAAGCCTATCACTATCGGTATCCCAGTGAAGTTGGTAGGTCTCGCACAGGGTGTTCGCGATGGTGGTCGTATGAACCTCTCTATCCGTAAGATCAACGTTACAGCTCCTTACCAGGCTATCCCTGAGCACCTCGACATCGACGTTACAGCGTTGAAGATCGGTAAGAGCATCAAGGTAGGCGACCTCTCATTCGAGGGTCTCGAGTTGGCTACAAGCAAGGCTGTCGTAGTTTGCTCTATCAAGATGACACGTAACGCACAGCTCGCTGCTGCTGACGCTGATGCTGACGCAGACGCTGCCGCTGAGTAATCAGTCGCAACGACGTGGACTTTTTTACAACCTGAGTAAACATTCAAACATTGGATAAATATTTGATTTGTGGGCTTGGCAACCCTGGCGACGAGTACGCCGGAACCAGGCACAACACAGGATTTATGGTATTGGACGCTTTTGCTAAAGCGTCCAATATTCATTTTGAGGATAAGCGATATGGATTCGTGGCAGAGACCACTCTCAAGGGCAGAAAGGTTTTCCTGCTGAAGCCTACCACCTTCATGAACCTCAGCGGCAATGCGGTGCGCTATTGGCTCAACCAGGAGAAGATAGACCAAAGCCGCCTGCTCGTCATCAGTGATGAGCTCGCCCTGCCCCTCGGTGCCTTCCGCCTCAAGGCGAACGGCAGCAATGGTGGCCATAACGGCTTGGGACACATCCAGCAGCTCATCGGACAGAACTACGCTCGCCTGCGCATGGGCATCGGCAACGACTATCCGCGTGGCGGACAGATAGACTGGGTGCTGGGCAAATACAGCGAGGAGGAGATGAAGCAGCTCCAGCCTGCCATCGACCTAGGCGTGGAAATCATCAAGAGTTTTGTACTGGCTGGCATCGACAACACGATGAACCAGTTTAACAAGCTCGGAAAGAAGTAAACATTAAGAAAGGGATGAAGGAAAGTGCAAGAATAGACAAGTGGCTCTGGGCAGCCCGCATCTACAAGACTCGCAGCATCGCTGCCGATGCTTGCAAGAACGGTCGTGTCACCATCGGTGGCGTCACCGTAAAGCCTTCCCACGTCATCAAGCGTGGCGAGGTAGTGAGCGTGAAGAAGCCTCCCATCACCTATTCTTATAAGGTGCTCGACTGCATAGAGCAGCGCGTGGGAGCCAAGATGCTCTTCGGCGTATACACCAACGTGACCGACCCTAAGCAGTATGAGTTGCTGGAGATGAGCCGCATCAGCGGATTCGTGGACCGAGCTCGTGGCACCGGACGCCCTACCAAGAAAGAACGCCGAGCCCTGGATGCCTTCGTAGACCCAGCCATGTTCGGATTCGACGACGAAGACTGGGACGAGGATGAGGAAGATTAATAAAAAAGACGAGGATGGAAT
>DJSH01000077.1:0-6836 GCA_002440225.1 Candidatus Segatella violae | reverse complement strand
ATTCCATCCTCGTCTTTTTTATGATTATCGTGAATTATACAGAAAGAGATTTCTCTTTTTTTTGTCAAATCGCCTCACGCATACCCAGAGCAACCCCAAACAAAAGAATCAACACAATACCTCCACAAATGATTGCGAAATTAATTTCTTGCGTAGTCATGTCTATTTTCCTTTCTTTTTATTATTTTTGTCACTAAATTCATTTATTAACCACAAACCCAATCCTAACACCAATAATGTCAAGACTATAACAAAAGCAATCGCTCCTGGAGATTTTAAATCTCCAAAAAAGTTTGCCAACAAGAGTGCTGTCAGCATGTACTTGGCAACATCTAATAACCATTTTCCAAACTCCTATCCCATACGCTTTTCTTTAAAAGACACTACAAATATACAACTTTTTGTGATAAGCTACAAGAAAAACAAAGAAAATATTGCAATCAGCATTCGAAAATGGAACAAATGCAAGAAATTTTACTCTCAAACATAAAAAAAATAAAGAAAAGCTTGCAACTTATTAGATTTTCCCTTATCTTTGCCCCCACATAAACTCGAAGAGTATTATAAACCTGATTGTAAATTAACATATATATAAGTACTAATTTAAAATTTGAAGATTATGAAGAAGTTATTAGTTATGGCAGCCATGATGCTGTCTACAGTTGGTGCTTTCGCACAGTACTCTGCAGGTGACATCACTGTTCAGCCTAAGGTCGGTTTGAATATTGCAGACCTTACAGACATTGACGATTCCAAGACTCGTGCAGGTGTTGTAGCAGGTGCAGAGCTCGAATATCATGTGTCTCCTATGTTTGGCATTAGCGGTGGTCTTCTTTACTCTATGCAGGGTTGCAAAGGCAAAGAAGAAGGTGTTGAAGCCACCATCAAGAACGATTACCTCAACATTCCTATCCTTGCTAATGTATACGTAGCTCAGGGTTTGGCCCTCAAAGCAGGTGTTCAGCCTGGTTTCAAAGTAAACAGCAAGGTAACAGCAAAAGCTAATGGAGCATCTGTTACAGCAGACCTTGATGACGCTTTCAAGTCATTCGACCTCTCTATCCCTGTAGGCGTATCTTATGAGTACATGAACTTCTGCTTGGACGCTCGCTACAACATTGGCGTTACAAAAGTAATGGACAACACAGATTGCAAGAACTCTGTATTCCAGCTCACGTTGGGTTACAAGTTCAAGCTCTAAACAATAAAAGAAATAATATAAAGCCCATAAGTTTCTCGTTAGGAAGCTTATGGGCTTTCTTCATAATTAATAAATCAAGTAAGCCTCACTTCAACTCCAAGTAAGCCTTACTTCCCTTTCAAGTGAGGCTTACTTCAAACGCAAGTGAGGCTTACGTAACATTTACGTAAGCCTCATTTCATTTTATTTTGACTCATATCTTTTACCAGCGGCGACCACCAGGAGGAGGTCCCATTGGGCGACCGCCACCACCAAATGGACGGCCACGGAAATCTGGACGAGGACCATCGTCTGGACCTTCTCTTCTCGCATTCTTGCCTCCGAAGAGGTTCAAGCGATACACCACATGGAGCATCGCATAACTGTTGACGGCATTATACTCGGTATCGGTTCTAGCCATCGCAGAGATGGAGCGAGAGAAAGTGCTCTGCTGGCGCAGGATGTCGTAGAATTGGAGCATCACGGTCAGAGGCTTGCCCTTCAGGAAACTCTGCGAGATTTGCGCATTCCATACACACTCGTCCGTATTCATGCTGCTATCGTTATAGCCTCGACGGCTGCTGACGGAGAGGTTGGTGTTGAAGCTCGTGCCCCAAGGAGCCGTAAGCGACAAGGTTGGACCATAAGAGAACTGCCAAGTGTCGAGGTTGCTGTTTGGCTGCAACTTGTTCTTTGCCTTGTTGTAGGTAAGATTGCCATCGAGCGACAATTCCAGCCAGTCATTGCGAAAACTGAAAGAGAGGCGCTCACGCCATGTAAAGTTGTTGGTTCTATTCTTCTGAGAGTCCTGTCCCTTATCCAGGCTCAGATAGCTCACATAGTTGTTGTAGCCCAAATTGGTATCAGTGTTCACGTTCCAAACGCCCGCACTGTCGATGGAGCAGTTGAACATGAAGGCACCCATCACATTCCAGTTGCCGTTGATATTCTCCGGGCGAGTGATTCGTCCACCGGTTTTGGCATCATAAGTCACCTTGTCGCTGATGCTGTTGCTGGTGGTGGAGAAATTGATGAAGGTCATCACACCCTTGTTGTGGTTCTGCACGAAATTGTTGTAGAACAAGCGGAAGTTCTGGGTGAACGAAGGCTTCAAGCCAGGGTTACCCTTCGAGATGTTCAGAGGGTCGCTGTTGTCGGTGATGTCGAGCAACTGCGAGATGCTTGGCTGCGATGTGGTGCCACGATAGTTGACACGCAGGTTGCTCATCTTGGAGAAGCGATAGCGGAAATCCAAGGTAGGGCTGATGTTGGTCACATTGCGAACGGTGTCGACATGCACACCCTGATAGTCCTGAATATACTTCGACTGCTGTGGCTGGATCATCACACCGAAGTTCAAGTTGTATTTCTGACGGATGAATCGCATCATCACCTGAATGTCGTGGGTATAGTTCTTATACTCAGAGAAACGACTCAAGTTGTCGTCCTTGTAATCATCGAGATGACCTGCGAATGGATTCAAGTAGGCATTCCATGCACGATACTCGGGAGTGATGCCTTCAAAGCTATACTTACTGAAATCATAGGTGCTACGGTCGCTCTTCGAATAGCTGTAGGTAAACTTATAGCTGAACTGCAAGAAGGTGGCCTTCCACAGAGGCTCGCTGTAGGTAGCCTGTGCGCTATAACTGTAGTTTTTCGAAGGAGTGAGGTTGTAGCGGTTGGTCTGATAAGTGGAATCGAGTCCGGCAGCCGTCTTCACGAGATAGAGCTTGGCATTGTTCAGCGAGAGATTTTCGCTGTCGTTGTTTCTATAGCTTGCGTCCATGCGAAGGGTAACGTTGCGTCCCTTGTTGCCCAGCTTGCGGTTGTATTGCAACATACCATTTACGCTCTTGTTCTCCGAATAGCTCAAGCCACAGGAAAGCTGCTTGTTGACCATTGCCTCTGCCTTCTCCAGCTCGTCGATGCCCTCGTCTGAGAGAGGATCGGTGGTGATGGTGTAAGGGTCCTTGTTGTAAGAAGCTGAAGTTCCGTTGTTGCGACCATCGCTGGTGCTCCACGATACAGAAGGACGGAAGAGAATGTTGGTCATCGAATCAGGTTGCCATTCCAGTCGGACGTTTCCATTCCAGCTGTTGCTGCGAGAGAAACTTTGGCTCAAGCTGTTGGAGAAAGAAGAGTTGTTGCCCATGAAGTTCTCGCTGGAACGACGGCTCCATACATCTCCATCGCTATGGTTCCATCTCAGGTTGGTATTGATTTTGAATTTATCCTTTATCTCATAATTATAGTTGGCAGCCAACATCTTGCTGGCGTTCAATCCGTTGGCACCGCCCCATCCTCTGCCAGGGCCTCCACCGAAGCCATGGTCACTGGTATTGTTGGCATTGCCAAATATCATGAATCGATTGTTGTCATCAAATATACCTCCCATGCCACGCATGTTGTATCGGCTCTTGTTGCCTACGCCGAGGTCGATGTTGGAAATCATGCCCTTGTTCATGCCCTTCTTCACACCGAAGTCGAGCACGGTCTGCTCCTCACCATCGTCGATGCCCGTCACCTTGGCAAGGTCGCTCTTCTCGTCGTAAGCCTTGATCTTGTCGATGATGCTGGTAGGCAAGTTCTTGAGGGCGGTCTTGGTATCGCCCGTCATAAACTCCTTGCCGTCCACGAGGATTTTTTTCACCTCCTTGCCGTTGATCTTGATGGTACCGTCGTCGCTCACTTCCGCTCCAGGCAGACGCTTAACGAGTTCCTCCACCACCGAACCTTCCGGTGTGCGATAGGCAGCCGAATTATAGACGAAGGTATCTTCCTTGAGCGTCACCTTCTGCGCCATGGCTGTCACCACGGCACCTTTCAGCATGATGGCATCTGCGCCGATGATAACCTTGCCTAGGGCCAGGTTCTTGTCTTCGGCAATCTCGATGCGCTTCACGGTCGGCTTATACCCCACACTCGTAATCTTGAGCAGGTATTTGCCGTTTTGAGGAGCGGCGATGCGGAAGAGTCCTCGCTCGTCGCTGATGGCACCCGAAACATAGGTGCTGTCCGATTTGAGTAGTTGAATCGTTACCTGCTCTACGGGATCCTTGGTGTCGCGGTCGGTAATGGCACCGCTAATCAATCTCTCTTGAGCCAGGGATGCCATTGTCACGAGCAACAAAAGCATCGTTAGAATTGATTTTTTCATTATGATTTATGTTGTTATTATTTTCTTTTTTCTTTTGATTTATTTTTATGTCGATAATGCCAATCTGCTTGTTTTGACGCCTCAAAGGCATCAAGGTTTAATCAATAATGATATAAAAATACGAAAAAACATCCCTATTTTTTTGTTATGTCTTCATTTTACCGTACCTTTGCAGAAAAGTTTTGCAAATTATGAGTCAAAGAGTAATCATATCAACCCATCTGGAGGGCGAATTGGTAAGCGCCCTCGCAGAATGTGAGCACGACAAGCTGTTTGTGCTCACCGACGAGACTACACGTGAGAAATGCATTCCTGTGCTCAAGCAGTTCTACTGCCTGAGAAAAGCCCAGCCTATCACCATCCCCGCCACCGATACCCATAAGGACATCGAGAGCCTCATGATGGTATGGAAGGGGCTGCAACAAGGTGGAGCTTCTCGCCACTCTTGCCTCATCAACCTGGGTGGTGGCATGGTGACCGATCTGGGCGGTTTCGCCGCTTCCACCTTCAAGCGTGGCATCAACTTCATCAACATCCCTACCACCCTGCTCGCCATGGTTGACGCATCCGTGGGTGGAAAGACGGGCATCAATTTCGGGGGATTGAAGAACGAGGTGGGCGTGTTCAACGACTCCAAGTTCGTCATCCTAGACACCGAGTTTCTCAAGACACTCGATGCCGACAACATCTGCTCGGGTTATGCCGAGATGCTGAAGCACGGCTTGATTTCCACTGAGAGCATGTGGGAGGAACTGGTAAGTTTCGACCTCGACAAGCCAGACCTAAAGCAACTGCAACGCATGGTGGGCGACAGCGTGAAGGTGAAGGAGCGCATCGTGGAGCAAGACCCTCACGAGCTTGACATTCGCAAGGCGCTCAACCTAGGCCATACCTTCGGTCATGCCTTCGAGAGCTGGGCGTTGAAGCGCAAGCCTATCCTGCATGGATATGCAGTGGCATTCGGCTTGATACCAGAGCTTTACCTGAGCGTTGCTAAATGCGGTTTCCCTACAGAGAAGATGCGCCAAACCGTCAATTTCATCAAGGAACATTACGGCACGCTCAACATTACTTGCGATGACTACGACGAGCTCATCGATCTGATGCACCATGACAAGAAGAACCAGAATGGCATCATCAACTTCACCATGCTTGGTGGCATCGGAGACATTAGAATCAACCAGACGGCTACCACCGAGGAAATCAAGGAAGCGCTCGATTTCTTCAGAGAAGGATAGAACGTTTCGGCTTGCCCGTCTCGGTGAAAGGCAGGTGCTCCACATGCATGTATTCCCTAGGAATCCAATATTTCTTAGCAGAATCTTTTGCTAGAGAATCACCATGGATAGAATCTTTTACAGAATCATCAGATAAGAGGCGGCGAACAGTCGCCTCTACTTTTTTAATATCCTCGTCTTCGGTCAACAAGACTTCGATTTCCCCAAACTTCTCGTTCTTTTTCTTTGCCAGCATGAAGGGCTTGTCGAGATAGGGCTTCAACAAGGCTTCCACTTCTTCGATTTGTATCTTGATGCCACCGCTGCAGATGACATTGTCCTTTCGGCCCTTGATGCGAAAACGAAGCCCAGCATTCCCCACCTTATTATATATATAAGAAGGAGACGATGGATTACATTCCTTCTCTTTTATCTCCACGATGTCGTTCGTCACCAAAGGCTTGTCGCAAACCAAGGGGGCATCTATCACCAGGCACCCCTCCTCCGTCTGACTTATCTTAACGCTATCAAAAGGCGTATACCAATCGCTCGCCTCCTTGCCGTTGATACGACGCAGGGCGATGTGCGAGAGAGTTTCGGTCATACCATAGGTGCTCCAGATGGCGATGTCGCCAGGGAGGGCTTTCAACTGCTTGTCGAGTGCTTCGTCGATGGCCCCGCCACCAATAATGAGATGCTTGATATGGCAGAGACACTCTCGCTCCTCGGGCACCTGCAAGGTATTGTATACTTGCATCGGCACCATGGCGGCGAAAGTAATCTCCTGATTGTCGGCAATATCCTTGAGAGGATGACCGCTAGGATGCACGGCTATCAGCTGGAGATGGCGTTCGATGCTTCTCACCACCACCATCTTGCCAGCAATATAATCGAGCGACATACAGAGCAGAGCCGTATCGCCGGGCTTCAAGCCCAAGAAATCGCAAGTGATGCGGGCGGAGTTGAGCATACGCTTCTTCTCCACCATCATCGGTTTCGGCTTGCCCGTGGAGCCACTGGTATGCACCAGTACCCGGTCGCTGTCATTGTTCCATTCGGACAAAAATTCTTCTAATGTCATTATAATTATAGCTTGCTTAGCGGATTACAAATCCGCAATAGTTACCCAAACAACGGCGGATTACAAATCCGCAATAGTTACCCAAACAACGGCGGATTGCAAATCCGCCGAAACTACTGGAGATGAAGAATTATTTCACCTGTATGGTTGGAATATTCCAATACGCCCCGAAAGGGCAGAAGCACCTAGCCTAGGGCA
>DJSH01000060.1:6340-85567 GCA_002440225.1 Candidatus Segatella violae | reverse complement strand
CCAACTTGTTGCAGTTGCTGCCCGATGAGTTTAATTATCTGCAAGCCATGCAGGTGCGTGCCTCCCAAGGGCTGTCGCAAGACGGCACCAAGAACATGATAAACCAATGGTCGTTCAGGGGGTATATTGAGCGAGTGGAGCGTGTGGGCGATTACAATTACAGAAATTACAGTTATAGAAAGCTCGTTTATCGAAAGGATGGGCTAAGACTGGATTGAAATGACTGAAACAAACAAATTAATAGGAGAAAAACGTAATGGAAATCATATTGAAGAGAATAGCTAAAAAGCTGGATTATACCATCGGGCATCTGTATATAGCAGGGGATTGCAAATCCCCTGCAACTGTAGGGGGAACCCCGCAGCTGGAATATTTCTGCGACACGCTGGAGCCTGCCTGGCGCAATCTGCTAGGCGTGGAGGTGCCACCCGAACTGGAGAACAGGCAGCGTGGGCGCAAGAGTGGGGTGAAGGCCATCAAGATACCGGGCAAGACCGCCATCCCCGAGGGGAGGTATCTGCTGCTCATCACCAAGTCTTATCGCTTCAAGCGTTGGTTGCCCGAGGTGTGGGCGGTGCCTAAGTTCAGCGGCATCCGCATCCATGCCGGCAACACGGTGGAGGACACGCAGGGCTGCATCCTCGTGGGCAAGAACTTGCAGGTGGGCAAGGTGCTGGACAGCCGCATCTGGCTACGCCGACTCATCGACCGCATCACCGAGGCGCAGGAGAAACGGAACGAGGAGGTTTGGATAACCGTCGAATAAAAAAAACTGCGTCGGAGAATCTGAACTGCCATCGGGTAGATAAAAAAAGTAGCCGTCTTCATCACGAAGACGACTACCGATAACTAAATTTCTTTTCATTTATGTTTAGAGAGATTACATCTCTCGGAAACATCTTGATCAGGACAACCCCGTGATCTCACCGTTAACCACGTCGATGCGCTCTGCCTGAGGGCTCTTTGGCAAGCCAGGCATACGCATGATGAAACCAGCGATGACCACGATCATCTCGGCACCCATGTTTACCGTGATGTCGCGCACGTGCAACTCGAAACCGTCGGTAGGACCCACGGCCTTCGGGTCGGTGGAGAAGCTGTACTGTGTCTTGGCGATGCACACCGGGAACTTCTCTGCTCCCAACTTCTTGATTTCCTCAATCATCGCCTTGGCAGAGTCGCTCAGGGTTACGCTGCCAGCGCCATAGAGATTCTTTGAAATCTTCTCTATCTTCTCCTCTACGCTGTCGTTCTCGTCGTAGGCATAGTGGAGAGGGGCTGATGGATGCTCGTCGATGGTCTTCACCACGAGGTTGGCGAGCTCTACGGCTCCCTTGCCTCCCTCGGCGAAAGCGTTGTTTACGGCGAAACCGCAACTTAGCTCTTCCTCGCAGTGCTTGCGAAGTACCTCGATTTCCTCGTCGGTGTCGGTGGCAAACTTATTGAATGCGATGACGACGGTCTGACCGAAGCTCTGCAGGTTCTTCACGTGCTTGTCGAGATTCCAGTAGCCAGCCTTCATGCCTTCGATGTTTGGCTTCTTGATGTCTTCCTGAGGCACATTGCCGTGGAGCTTGAGTGCCTGGAGGGTGACTACGAGCACGGTGAGGTCGGGATGAAAACCTGTCTTGCGACACTTGATGTCGTAGAATTTCTCGGCACCCAGGTCGGCACCGAATCCAGCCTCTGTAATGGCATAGTCGCCATATTCGAGGGCTGCTGCTGTCGCCATCACGGAGTTGCAGCCGTGGGCGATGTTGGCGAACGGACCACAGTGTACGAAGGCAGGGGTGCCCTCGGTGGTCTGCACCAAGTTTGGCTTCAAGGCATCGAGCAAGAGGGCTACGATGCTGCCTCCCACGCCCATGTCTTTGACGGTGAAAGGTTTGTCGTCCTCGGTGATGCCCAGGAGAATATTGTCGATGCGGCGGCGCAGGTCGTCGACGCTAGTGGCGAAGCACATGATGGCCATGATTTCGGATGCAGGGGTGATGTCGAATCCGTTCTCGGTCTCGATGCCGTCTTTTTCGCCGAGGCCGGTGATGATGCGGCGCAGACCACGGTCGTTGACATCCATCACGCGACGCCACAGGATTTTCTTCAGTTTAAATCCTTCAGCCTCGTGCTGGTAACGATAGTTGTCGAGCAGGGCGGAAATCATGTTGTTGGCAGAGGTGATGGCGTGGAAGTCGCCCGTGAAATGGAGGTTGATTTTCTCCATCGGCAACACCTGTGCATAGCCACCGCCAGCGGCTCCGCCCTTCATGCCGAAGCAAGGACCCAGTGAAGGTTCGCGCAGTGCCACAACGGCATTCTTGCCTATCTTGTTCATGCCCAGTGCCAGACCTACGCTGACAGTGGTCTTGCCGTTGCCTGCCTTGGTAGGCGAGATGGCTGTGACGAGAATGAGATGATGACCATTGAACTTGTTTTTGTCGATGTCGCCAGTGGTAATCTTGGCGATGTATCGGCCGTAGTTTTCCACTTGGTCTTCATGGATTCCAAGCTCTTCAGCCACCTCGTTGATAGGGCGCAATTTCACTGATTTTGCAATTTCAATATCTGATAACATATATATAATGTTTGTGTTATGGCTGCAAAGTTACTGAAAAGTATTCACATAATGGAAAATGAAAGTATAAAAAAACAAAATTAATGCATTTTCTATCGAATTTATAAAATAAAAAGAGGCAGATTCACATCTACCTCTTTTTGATTCTAACTAACTTTTAATCTTTTGCTACTAGTATTTTAAAACCTATAGAAAATTTGGAACTTTTTATTTCTTGATGTAAAGCTTGAAGCCTTTTACGCTGCCTGGGGCGCCTTGCTCTGCACGTGGCAGATACTCGATGGCACTTACCGTGTAGGTCTTGCCCATGTCTACGATGCCGAGGTGGGGGAACGAGGCACCCTTCTCTGTCTGCCAGTAGGTGCTCTCCTGAAGGTCGAACATCTTGTCGAGCGTGGAGTTGCCCTTCTCGCTGTCGGCGTAATACGCTTGCCAGTTGTTGCGGTCGATGCGGTTGCCGTCGGCATCTAGGAGATATACCTCGGCGATGGCTATCTGCGAGTTCTTGTCGGCTGTTGCGATGCTGCCGCCCTCGTGGTTGCTCTCGCATTCCAGGGCGAAGTAGCGACCTGTCTGAGGCTCGTCCAGCTTGATGGTTTGCCATCCGTTGCCAGCCTTGAACTCGCCCTGCAGGGCAGGCTTGTCGGAATTCAAGTCCATGCGATGACCGGGCTCATTGTGCTTGTTGCTCTTTTCGAGGTGCAGCTTGTCGAGCTCGGGATGGTCTTGGCAGAAGGCGGTAGGGATGATGTTGCCGCTCTTGCCGGTAGTCACTGCCTTGCCGTTGATGCTAGTCTGTGGTCCAACCACATCGAGCACGATGACCTCGTTCTTGCCCTTCTTGAGCCAGCAGCCTGGCAGATACAGGGTTTGCTGAGGACCGATGTGCCAGAATCTGCCGAGGGCATGACCGTTGACATAGACCTGACCCTTGCCGAATGATTCCATATTCAAGAAGGTGTCGCCCACCTTATTAATATTAAAGTAGCCGCGATAGTAGCCCGACCTGCATACCCATGGCGCTTGCTTGGCGTGGGCAGGTGATGCAGCCACCTCCTTGTCGGCCTCGTTTTGGTTGCTCAGTGCCAAGACGGCGTTCTGATAATCGTCGGGGATGGCGTATTGAGCCCATGCCTTTGGAGCCAAACTGATTTCGCCGTATGGCGACTGGGTGGTTACGGTCACGTTGCCCACGATGCCCTTGTAGTCCTTGATGGCACGACCGAAGTTGATTCTTCCCATGCCTTCCACCACGATGAGCACTTCGGCTCCATCGGGCATGGCAGGCAGCTCGATGCTCTTCTCGTTCTTCACACGGTCTATCTTCCCGATATATTTTCCTTCTACATATATTTGGGCAAAGTCGTGGAAATCGCCTGTGAGGACGGATGGCTTGTCGTTGGCTGGCAGCGAGAGTTTGTATACCATCGTGCCCCATCCCATGTCGTATTCCTCGAAGGTCTTGGGCTGAGATTCAACCGATTTCTTCGTATATCCGCAAATCAATGGCTTGTATTCCGTAAACTTGAACTCCGGCACGCTGATGATAGGCATCGGAGCCTTAGGCACGGCTGGCAGCTTCTTGCCGTCGGTATATTTAGCCATCGTCTTCTGGAGCTCGTAATACTTAGGTGTGGCGAGTCCCCATTCGTTGATAGGCGCATCGTAGTCGTAGCTCGTCACGTCGGGTTGGAAACCAGGGGAGTTGGCTCCCGCCCAGTGGCCGAAGCTCGTGCCGCCGTGGGTCATGTAGAGCGAGAAGCTGATGCCCTTGGAGAGCATCTCGTCGATGCCTTCCACCATCGCCTTGGCAGGGCGGGTCTCGTGCTTGGCTCCCCACTTGTCGAACCATCCGCTCCAAAACTCGGAGCACATCTTAGGGGCGTTGGGACGCACCTCGCCCAATCGCTTGAACTGGTCGTCGATGTTGGCGCCCGTTCCGAAATTCATCGTCCAGGTGAGGTCGTCGAGACCATTGTTGAGGAAGTTGCTTGACCAGTCGCACTGGAAGAGGCTCACCTTGTCGAAGCCGCTCTTCTTCACGATGTCACGGATGGCGCTCACGTAAGGCTTGTCCTTGCCGTAGGAACCATACTCGTTCTCCACTTGTACCATGATGATAGGTCCGCCGTTCTGGATGGTGAGGGGAGCGAGCTGCTTGCCCACCTCCTTCTCGAATATCTCCACGCGCTTCATGAAATAGGGGTCCTGCTCACGCAAGCGGATGTCTTTCTTCTTCAAGAGCCACCAAGGCAGACCGCCCATTTCCCACTCGGCGCACACGTATGGTCCTGGGCGCACGATGACGTACATGCCGTTTTTCTGACAGAGACGACAGAAGGCAGCCACATCGTTGTTGCCCGAGAAATCGAACTTGCCCTCCTGTTGCTCATGGATGTTCCAGAACACGTAGAGGCAGACGGTGTTCATGCCGAGAGCCTTGCACATCTTGATGCGATGCTCCCAATAGGCGCGAGGGATGCGAGGGTAGTGGAGCTCGGCAGCCTTCACCACGAAAGGCTTTCCGTTCAGGAGGAAGGTCTTGTCGCCCGTGGTGAACGTGCCACCTTTCTGTGCCGCCATCATCGGGGCTGGAGCCAATGCCAAGATGGAGGCAAAAGCGATAGTCTTGATGGATTTTGAAATATTCATATAGTTGATATTTTTTAGTTGTTTATTCTTGATGTTTCAAGCAATCAGTGCTGTTTGTTCTTGATGTTTCAAGTAATTCGTGCTGCAAAATTAAGAAAATACGACAAGACCGAAGGTCAGAAATCACTCAAAAAAGGGGAATTTTTCGACAAGAATAGCTATTTCGGATATATTTTGTACGAAAATCGTTCATTTTGGTCGATTTTTTGTACATTCTTCTTGCTGGTTTCACATTTTTGCTATACTTTTGCAGCTGATTCGAACGCAAGGTTCGGGATGTAATTTTTTTATGACTATGTAATATTATAAGAGGTATGATGAAGTCTTTAGCTTTTGCTCATTTCAATACGAGCTTCCAGTTTATCACCCATCAAAACGAGCGTTTCTCCTATTTGGAGGGAGCCTACATGGCCCTCATAGGTGGATGCCGCTGGGTGCAGTTGCGCATGAAGGGAGCCACCGACGAAGAGGTGGAGCCGATAGCTCGCAAGTTGCAGGTGGCGTGCAAGGGAGCCGATGCCACCTTCGTGCTCGACGACCGTGTGGAGCTCGTCAAGAAACTGGGCGTTGACGGCGTTCACCTCGGCAAGAACGACATGCCTGTGGACGAGGCTCGCAAGATATTGGGCGATGACTTCATCATCGGCGGTACGGCAAACACCTTCGACGACATCCGCCGATTGCATGCCCAGGGTGCCGACTACATCGGTTGCGGGCCATTCCGCTATACCACCACCAAGCAGAAACTTTCGCCCGTGTTGGGACTGGAAGGCTACAAGAACATCCTCCGCCAAATGAAGAAACATAACATCTGTTTGCCGATGGTGGCTATCGGTGGTTTGGGACTCGACGACGTGGAGCCTTTGGCAGATTTGGGGTTGAGGGTGGCTGTAAGCGGTGCGATATTGAACGCCGAGAACCCCGTGAAGGCAGCTCGCCAGTTCCAGAGCAAGAGTTTCGGGCTCTTTATCGATGATTTTATCGAAAGCAATAAATAGCGGCTATCAGAAAATTAATGACGGCTATCGATGCTTCTAGGTAGCGGCTATCGAAAGCATCGTTAACCAAATAATAGGTATTGGGTTGAAATCTCCACATGGCAAAGCTACCCATTAATGAGGATTTATGGGGGAAAAGAGAAGAAAAGTTGAAAGTTTCTTCTCTTTTTTCATTTTATTGTCGTATCTTTGCAACCGCAATTACAAAGATAAGTCAACAAAAGAAATAGATATGATTGAATCATCAGTCTTCAACATCGGAAATATAGGATACCAAGGTGGGGTCGGCACGGTCGGCTACATCAAGATAGGCGCATCGTATACAGAAGGTGTGTAAAACCCGGACACAGACGTGTTCGGGCTTTTTTATTCCTTATATATAATAAGGTATAGGGAAATGTTGATGAAAAAGTAGACAGTGTGTACTATAAATATATAAATTATTAACTTATAAAACAGAAATATCAAAATGATGAAAACAGAATGGAGAGGTTTCAAGGGAAACAAGTGGCAGAGTGAGGTGAATCTTCGTGATTTCATCCAGCATAACTACACTAGCTACGACGGCGACGAGTCGTTCCTCGCAGAACCTACTCAGGCTACCAACACCCTCTGGGGTATGTTGAAGGAGCTCCAAAAAGAAGAACGTGCCAAGGGTGGCGTGCTCGATATGGAGACCGAGGTGGTTTCAGGATTGACAGCTTATGGTGCTGCCTATATCGGCGAAGGCACCAAGGAACTCGAGAAGGTGGTAGGTCTTCAGACCGACAAGCCTTTGAAGCGTGCCTTCATGCCATACGGTGGCATCAAGATGGCAGAGCAGGCTTGCACCACTTACGGCTATGAGCCTTCGGAGAAGCTCCACGAGATTTTCCATAAATATTGCAAGACTCACAACGACGGCGTGTTCGATGCTTATACCCCAGAGATGAAGCACGTGCGCCATAACCATATCCTCACCGGTCTGCCTGATACTTACGGCCGTGGCCGTATCGTTGGCGACTACCGTCGTGTGGCTCTCTATGGTATCGACTACTTGATCCAGGAGAAGCAGAACGACCTCCTCAACATGGGCGACCGTGAGATGATCGACGAGGTTATCCGCTTGCGTGAGGAAGTTTCCATGCAAATCAAGGCTTTGAAGGGCTTGAAGGAGATGGCTCAGATGTACGGTTTCGACATCTCTCAGCCAGCCAAGAACGCTCGCGAGGCTGTGCAGTGGCTCTACTTCGGCTACCTCGGTGCCGTGAAGACTCAGAACGGTGCGGCGATGTCGGTAGGTCGTATCTCTACCTTCCTCGACATCTATATCCAGCGCGACCTCAACGAGGGTACGCTTACAGAGGATGACGCCCAGGAGCTCATCGACCACTTGGTGATGAAGTTCCGCATGGTGAAATTCGCTCGTATCCCTTCTTACAACCAGCTCTTCTCTGGCGACCCAGTTTGGGCTACACTTGAGGTAGGTGGTATGGGACAGGACGGTCGTTCGATGGTGACCAAGAACGACTTCCGTTTCCTCCATACCTTGGAGAACATGGGTCCTTCGCCAGAGCCAAACCTCACCGTGCTCTACAGCTCTCGCTTGCCAAAGGCATTCAAGCACTACGCAGCGATGATTTCGGTGAAGACCAGCTCCATCCAGTATGAGAACGACGATGTGATGCGTCCAGTTTGGGGCGACGACTATAGCATCTGCTGCTGTGTATCGGCTACACAGACCGGTAAGGAGATGCAGTTCTTCGGTGCTCGTGCCAACTTGGCCAAGTGCTTGACCTACGCTATCTCGGGCGGTGTAGACTCCAAGACCCGCGAGCAGTGCGGTCCTAAGTATCGTGCCATCGAGGGCGACGTGGTAACCTACGAAGAGTTCATGCCTCGCTTCCTCGACATGATGGATTGGCTCGCCAGCGTATACGTGAAGACATTGAACCTCATTCACTACATGCACGACAAGTACTTCTACGAGGCAGAGGAGATGGCACTCATCGACACCGACGTGCGCCGTACCTTCGCCACTGGTATCGCAGGCTTCAGCCACGTGGTGGATTCCATCTCTGCCATCAAGTACGCCAAGGTGAACATCGTGCGCGACGAGACCGGTTTCCCTCTCAGTTTCAAGACCGAGGGCGACTTCCCACGCTATGGTAACGACGACGAGCGTGCCGACGAGATTGCAGTATGGCTCTTGAAGACCTTCATGAACATGATCAAGAAGTATCACACTTATCGTGACTCAGAGCCTACCACTTCTATCCTCACCATCACTTCTAACGTGGTATACGGCAAGTACACCAGCAACATGCCTGATGGTCGTCCAGCCGGTGCTCCTTTGGCTCCGGGTGCCAACCCATCCTATGGCGCAGAGAAGAACGGTTTGCTCGCTTCCCTCAACTCAGTGGCTAAGTTGCCATACGAGTATGCCCTCGATGGTATCTCCAACACCCAGACCATCAGTCCTGGAGCCCTCGGCCACACAGACGAGGAGCGTGCTCAGACCTTGGTAGGCGTGATGGATGGTTACTTCAACCAGGGAGCTCACCACCTGAACGTGAACGTGTTTGGCGTGGATAAGCTCAAGGATGCGATGGAGCACCCTGAGAAGGAAGAGTACCAGAACTTCACCATCCGTGTGAGCGGTTACGCTGTGAAGTTCATCGACTTGACCCGCGAGCAGCAGCTCGACGTGATTGCCCGCCAGGCACACGAGAGACTGTAATAAGTTAGGAGTTAACTCCTGATAGATACATTGCCCGCTAGATTTTTCGCTAAGAGATATTTAGCGGGCAATTTTAACTTCTTTAACTGCAAAATAGAGTAAGGTATGGAATATTTTGCTAAATTTGCAGCATGAAATTAAATATAGAACAAAGACGCTCTTTATTAGATGAAGGGCATAAGTTTTGCTTTGATGTTGCCAAGTTAATAATTGGTGGAGTCATTTTAGCAGGTATTATGAGAGAAGATATTGATAGGTATATCCTTTATGGTTGGGGGGTATTCTTTGTCATTTTTCTTATTTGCCTAGGTATTGTTTTTTTAATAATGTCAAAAAATAAAAGAAAATAATTATGGGAGTAGTTTATTTTATGGGTGCTATTACTTTCTTTATTGCTGCAATAGGAATCAGCTTTATTATGTGGGATTATCGTCAAGAGCGTAACCATGCATAAGGGTTTCATTCACAGCTTAGAGAGCTTTGGTTCGGTAGATGGACCAGGCATCCGATTTTTGATATTTTTGCAGGGCTGCCCGATGCGCTGCCAGTTTTGTCACAATCCCGATTCCTGGGCAGTGGGAAAGGGAGAGGAATATACCGCCGACGAATTGCTCGACAAGGCAGAGCGATTCCGCACCTATTGGGGCGACAAGGGCGGCATCACCGTGAGTGGGGGAGAAGCCCTCATGCAGATAGACTTTCTCATCGAGCTCTTTGAGAAAGCGCACCAGCGTGGCATCAACACTTGTCTTGATACCTCGGCGCAACCTTTCACCAGAAAGGGTGTTTTCTTCGAGAAATTTGAGCGTCTGATGTCCGTCACCGATACCATTCTTCTTGACATCAAGCATATCAATGAAGAAGAGCACCGTAAACTTACTCGGCATTCCAATAAAAACATACTCGACTGCGCCCGCTACCTGAGCGACATTCACAAGCCGGTATGGATTCGCCATGTCTTGATACCTGGCATCACCGACAAGGATGAGTACCTGGAGCAATTGAGCGATTTCATCTCCACGCTCTCCAATATCGAGCGCATCGACGTGTTGCCCTATCATACCTTGGGTGTTTACAAGTATGAGAAACTCGGCATAGCCTATCCGTTAGAGGGGATAGTCCCCCCTACAAGTGAGCGAGTGGCTCATGCCACCGTCATCTTGCAAAGAGCATTATCCCCCCTAAGCGACTAATTCTGAGATGAAACATCTGCAGTCTTCGCGTTTCTTGCGATATTCTTCAAGTGGGCATCCAGCGAGCTTGTGAGGCGCGCTTTCAGTACAGGCTTGATGATGTAGTCGTTTACCCCCAGCTCATAGCATTCATCGATGTTGTCCTTGTTGCTCAGCAAGGACACCACGATGATGGCTATGTCCGTCTTAGAGTACTTGGAGCGCACATAGTCTATCACGTCCCACCCATTTACACCAGGCATCATCAAGTCGAGCAATATGATGTTCGGCTTGAATGATTCCACCAGTTCTATGGCTTCTTTTCCGCCATTAGTAGTTTTCACGTCGAGATCAAAGTCCTTGATCATCTCAGTAATCATATTGATATTATCTGGGATGTCGTCGACGATTAGCACTTTGTACTTTTCCATCTCTTAATTGTAGTATAGTTTTGTATATAAATGGTTTATCACGTTTTAGGCTCGGTTCTTTCTACGCATTCTTTTTCTTGTGAATGCCGTAGATGTCGCACATGAAGCCTTTGTCAGTGATGATTTTATTCATGTCGATACTGTCGAATATCTTGTGATGGGTACCTATTACCACGATTTGATATTTCTTGTCGAGCACCTTTGGGTCGTTGGACACCTTGATGTTGTACTCAGCCTTTACCTCGTCGATGTCTACGAGTGGGTCGTAGAGCGTGGTCTTGTAGCCAGCTCCCACCAGGTTGATGTAGAGGTCGGCCACCTTGGTGTTGCGGATGTCGTCGCTGTCTGGCTTGAATGAGAATCCGAGGATGAGCACGTTGGTCTCTGGAGCCACGAACTTTCTGTTTTCCGAAGTGCTCTTGATTTTACCAGCCATCCACACGGCCATCTGCTCGTTCACCTCGCGTGCGGTGCTGAGGAGTGAAGGCACTACGTCCACCTCCTGTGCCTTGTTGATGAGGTAGTAAGGGTCTACGGCGATGCAGTGACCACCCACGAGTCCTGGTGTGGCAGGCACAAAGTTCCACTTGGTGCTGGCTGCGGCTGTCACCTCCTCGATGCTGATGTTCATCTTGTCGAAGATTTTCTCCATCTCGTTGAAGAAGGCAATCTGCACGTCGCGCTGGCAGTTTTCCATCAGCTTGCATGCCTCTGCCACCTTGATGCTCTGTGCCTTGTGGGTGCCATGAGTGAGCACGGAGGCATAGAGACTATCGATGATTTCAGCTGCCTCAGGTGTAGAGCCGCTGGTCACCTTCACGATGTTCTCTATGGTGTGTACGGTGTCTCCTGGGTTGATGCGCTCAGGTGAGAAACCCACAAAGAAGTTGTCGTTCAACTTCAGCCCCGATGTAGCGGCGAGCAATGGTGCGCATACTTCTTCTGTCAGTCCTGGATACACGGTCGACTCGTAGACCACGATGTCGCCCTCCTTCAGAATCTTTCCTACGGAAGTGGTGGCGTTGCGAACGCAACTGATGTCGGGCTTGTTCGACTTGTTTACTGGCGTGGGGACAGCGATGATATACACGTTGCATTTTTTCAGGTCGTTGATGTCGCTGGTCAGTTTTAGTCCATGTTCCAAGGCTTTCGATATCTGTTTGTCGTTCGCCATCTGGCCACTGGCTAGTTTCGCTACCTTAGTGGCATTGATGTCGTACCCCCATGTATCGTATTTCTTTGAGAATAAGCATGCCAGTGGAGTACCAACATACCCCAATCCAATTACTCCGATCTTAAACTCAAAAGACTTGTTTATCATATAATATGTATTTTATTTGTTTATTAATTTTGTTATTTCTTCTTTTATCGGAAGGTCCCCTTTTGTATGAGAATCCCGCAAGCGAGCCTTCTTTTTGTAGGAGAATCCTGCATGTTAGATGCCTTCCAGCTGAGCGTAGCGGGAGGTCTTCTCTGGATTCCATGCGTCCTTGTAAGAACGGCGGAAGAAGAGCTCCTGCAGATGGGCTGAGAGTCGGGCTATTCGCAGGAAGTATCCTGTGTAAGGCGACATCAGCGGCAGGAATCTATAGAGGAACATGTCCTCTTTTCTTCTTTCCGACACCATCATCACCAAGATGAAGGCGAGCTGCGAGAAGCATACTCGGATGAAGTAGCCCAGGGCTAGCACCTCGATGATGTGGGTGTTGAACGTGATCGCCAACTTGACGATGTACCACAACCACAAGAAATTGAGGAAGCAGTCGTAGGTTACGCTCTCCATGTTGGATATCCAGTTCAGGATAGACCAGTTCTTGGTAGGCAACAGGATGTCGGCGTGCTTGCGCAGACGGAATCTCACGAGTGAGCGCGACCATCTGATGCGCTGGTGGTAGAGCTTGTACCACTTGGTAGGCACGTTGGTCATGCAGATGGCGTCTTCGGCGAATTTCACCTTGTATCCGGCCTTGCGTATCTTCTGTGTCAGGTCGCCGTCGAGACCCGGTCCGATGTCCCAGAATCCCACCTCTTTCAGTGTTTCCCTCTCGAATGCGCCAAACGCACCCGAGATGATGTGATAGATGCCCAGTTCGCTGGTTACGATACGTCCCACCTGTATACGCTTCAGGTATTCGAAGGCCTGTAGCGACGAGCAGATGGTGTCTTTGTAGTTGCGCACCTTCACGCATCCTCCCACGCCCTTCACCATGCCGTCCATATAGAATGGCAGGAGAATCTTTTCCAGGGCATCCCTGTCGAGCGAGGAGTCGGCGTCGAGGCATACGATGTATTTGCCTCTAGCCATCTGGGCTCCATAGTTGCTGGCGGCAGCCTTGCCGCCTCTTGTCTCCAACCTCAGGTAGTGGGTGATGTACCCAGCACGGTAGAGGTCGTTGCATATCAGCTTGGTGTCGTCGTCGCTTCCGTCGTCCACCACGATTATTTCGTAGTTTCGGTAGGTTTGCTCAGCCAGCGAGTTCACCATCTTGAATATATGTTTGCCTTCGTTCTTTCCCGGCACGAGGATGCTTATCAGCGGGTTCTCTCGATAGAGGAAGAACTTGGCATATTCCTTTTCTTTCTCTCTTCTGTTCTTTCTCATCAGCCTGTAGCCTATCACCAGATATTCCAGGATGTAGTATCTCGGCATCTCCACGAAGAACAGAAACCAGTATGTGTTCACGATACTGCTGAACGACAGGGTGCTGAGCCAGTCGAAGAAATCGTTGAGCGCATTAGCTATTTCAAACATACGTTCTATCTCCTTTCTTTGCTTTATCCCTTATCTCAGGATCGTGAGTGCCAGTATAGCCATGAAGATGAGCAGACCGGCGATGACGATGAGTATGGCGACGAGCTGCTTGTAGAGCTTCACTCGCTTCATGATCTTGTCGTTCTCGTCTTCCTCTGGCTGCAGGTCGAGTACCTCTTCCTGTGGCTCAGCCTTCTGCTCCTCTTCGTTGAGCGGCTCCTCCGAGTACATGCAGTAGTCGTCTGGAGTCATGTCTACGTAGGCGAGCTTGTCGAAGAATTCGTCGTAGTTGTTGGCGATGGTCTTCGTCTTGGTGTCGAGCATGCAGCAGATGATTTCCTCTGGCTCGATGTCGCTAGCCAGCTTGCGGATGGCTTTCGACAGTTCCTTAGACATCTCCTGCTGCGATTCGTCTACCGACGCTCCCTGGAACACGGTCGAGGTGACGTAGAAGATGTTGTTGCTGTACGACACCTTGTGGTTGGTGAATATACGGCAGAGCTTGCCTTGGATGCTATCCTTTATCTTCACCGTGTCCTTGTTTTCATCCACAATCCATATCTTGCCCACCATTACCGAGAGCTCTTCCTTGCGGAAGGTTTCCATCAGGAGTCGGCGCAGACGGTTCTCCAGGAGCGAGAACTCCATGAAGTTGTCGTAGATGTTCACCATGTTGCTCAGCATCATGCTTCCGCTGGTGAGGATACGGATGCCTTCCTCGGTTATCTCATAGTCTACCACGTCGCGAGGCACGAGCGCGCTTACAGGGTAGGTACCCTCGCAGTAGCAGCAGGTGGCCTTGGTGACAGGCGAGGTGAACGAGTTCTCGCAGTCGTTGCACGAGTATACCACTGCTGGTCGGTCGTAGTCTACGCCGATGTGGCGCAGCTTCTTATGACACTTAGGGCATATCAGCATACCGCCCACGTTGTAGCTGCTCTCCGGCGAAACGTTGGCGCAGCTGAAGTGGTGAATGATGTTCTGTATCTTCAGGTTGGAGCTTCCACACTTAGGGCAGCACTCCGTGTAGAGTAGGTGGGAGTGGTTGCACTTAGGGCAGAGGTGCTCCTTGATGAGATAGCGGTGCACCTTGAGTGCGCCATACTCCAACATGGAGTCTTTGAACATGAACATCTCGTTCAGGTGGAACAAGCCCATGCTGTGGTAGTGCTCGAAGATAGGGTTGATGTATCCCAACGACGATTTCTCCAGCAGTCGGTGTCCCATGACGCGCTGGTCTCTTGACAGCAGGTATCTCAGGATGTTGGAGAAGAGGTGGTTTGGCTGTGTGGCACGTGTCACCTCGCTCTTGATGCCATATTTTTGTCGTGCGAGCTTGATCTTGTCGATAATCTCGTACACTTTCTCATTGTTCATGTCGCTCACGTAGGCATCGATGATGTAGTCGGTGATTTGCTCGCGACCAGCCACCGCCGTGTTTACGAAAATCGGCTTGTAGCTACATTTCCAGGACAAGATAGGACTGGCTCCATACAAGATGGCATGGAACGCACGCTCACTCTTCGTATTGATGTATACACAATCGAAGTAGTCGGGTTGGATGTCCGGTGTCGAGTCGATGTCTATGTAGCTATCGATGGTGAGCACCATGTCTCCACGTTTGTTTCTTCTTAGTCCAATCATTATCTTTTCTTCTTGTCGTTCTGGTTATTTATATCGGTGGAGATGAGCTTGGAGCTTCTCTTCACATTCTCGTTTCTATCCACAGGGATGGTGTACATCGGCAGTGGCTTAGGGTCGAGCATGGCGCTTATCTTGTTCACCCTTATCTTCACCGGCAGCTTGTTGCTCATCACCCAGGCTGGCACTCGCTGGTTTGGGTTCAGCGTGTATACAGCCACCACGGCGTTGGCATCGTGAGAGAAGTTGCTCTGCAGGTGCTTTGGTATCTCCTCCACGCGCAGACCCACCATCTGCAACTTGGCGCTCAGCTCCAGGTCGTTGTTTACGATGACATCGGCGTCGTCTGGGCATTCCATGTATTTCACCTTGTCGTTAGGCACGTAGGCTATCACGCCCAGGTGGCACGCTGCGTAGTCGGTGTGCTGGATGGTCATCACCTCGTCGCTCTTGAATACGAGCGTCTTGTCGCTCACGTTGATTTTCGAAACGTAGGCGTCGGCAGGTGCACAGCAGTAGTGTATCAAGCCTTGGCTGTATATGTTGCTGTTTGAGCTGTAAGGCATTGCCGCCGAGCGGATGCCCGCACCTCTTCTTGTCATGAAGTTATAGGTGGTGTTCTTGGCGTTGGCGTAGATTTCCACCTTGTTGGCTTGCTTCTTCAGCTCTTCCTCCACCTCGGCTATCTGTGCGTCCAGCTGGTTGCGCTTGGTGTTGTCGGTCAGACCATAGTAGATGTCTGAGCTTTCCGAAGCCTTTTGTTTTCTCAGCTCAGCCAGCTGGGTTCTCAATACAGGTATCTCCTGCTGTGCCAGCTTGGCTTGTACCTCCATGTCGTGTGTTTCCTTCACAGCCGAAGGTATGATGTTTGGGTCGTATTGGCTCACGATGTTGCCTAGCAGCACATAGGAGTAGAGCGTATCTCCCTTATGCACCACCTCACCCATTTCTTTGTTCACCTTAAGGATGTAGATGTCGTCGACGGCGCTGATGTGGTTTTCATCGATGGTGATATATCCGTCGAAGGTAGCCCAAATCATTCTGGTTACGATATAGTAGGCGGCAAGCACGATGACCAGGAGGAAGATCAGCGCGAAGATGATCTGCTGTCTGGCGAGTCGGTGGCTTTGCGACTTCAGCAAGTCAGCCATCGCCTGTTCCTGTGGCGAGCCATTGTATTGAAATTCATTCATAGTTCGGTTTCCTTGAAGATGTTTTTACTGTCGTAAATTCCCACGGTCTTTTCTATCTGAATGATGGCGAGACCTCTGTTGAGCATCAGCTTGTACATGCGCTCCATGCTTTCGAGTAGTCCGGTGTATTCGTCCATGCGCATCAGGTAGTTGTAACCTTGCTTCTGGTTCTGGTAGGCAAATCGGCGCATATCGATGTATTTGCCGGTTTGGTCTATGTGATAGGCCTCGGTAGCTATCGCTTGGTTGAGGTTATCTATTCTCTTGAGCAGGATGCTCACCGATTGCTTCATTTCTTTCACGTCGGTGTTGCGGCTGCTTCTCAGAATTTCTTTTTGTGTTTCCAGAGCTTGTCTCTTGCGTGGGCTGTCGTTCCATACGGGTATGGTGAATCTCACGCCCACGTCGGCGTTGTTGGAGATTTTGTTGTTGCTCTGCCAGTAGCTCGACCATCGGGCGAACGGTGTGAGCCTGGTGTTGCCCAGGTAGTTGGTCAGCTTGCTGTCGTTGTCCACCATTTGTTCCTTCACCATCAGGATGCGAGCGTCGAGGCTCTCGTTGTCGATGTGTCGGAAGAGGGCGGTGGTGTCCACCTCTATTTTCGACGGCTTGATGCGGTAGATAGGTTTGTTGGTGATGTCTCTGTCGGTGCAGAGCACTGAGATGTCGTATTCCGCCTCCAGCTTGTCGTTCATCACCTTGAGCATCTTGTCGTTGCTGATTCGGTCCTTTTCCAGCATATATTGGTAGGCCTCGTTCATGATGTCGAGGTTGTCCAGTCTGTGTGCTATGACGGTACCGATGTAGAAGTTATATTGTTCGGTCAGCTCGTCGGCTGCCTTTTCATAGATGTCTGCTGTTTGTCTTTTCTTTGTTTGCAATCGATCTAGCTCGTTTGCGAGGGCTATTTTATTTTTTTTCTCCTTTCCTTGGTAGAATTTTGAGTTGATGATGTTCCATCCCAGTTCTGCCTGTATCTTGGCCTTGTACTTGGAAACCTCTTTGGCGTCGTCGTTGTCTGAGTCGAAGTAGGCGTCAGGTCTGGCGTACACCTGTCCTGTCACTTCCAGTCCGTTGTGTCTTCCGAGAGCGAGTTGTTCGTGTGCGGTTTTCGACCAGTAGAGTGAATCTGTTTTTTGAATGTCAGCTGTGTGTTGCTGATTGAGCCCGAGTGCGATGACCGGTGCTTTCACCCAGATAGGGTTGTTGATGAGTGTGTCTAGTTGTACAAAGCGTTTATTGAAATGTCTCAACACATTTTCATTCTTCAGGTTCTCGTAGACGAGCATTTTTGGGCTGAAGCTCTTCTGCTTTCGCTGAGCTTGTGCCAAGCAGCTCTGTCCTGCTGTGAGAAGTAGGAGAGTGGTGGTTGTGTATAGTATTAATTTACGCTTCATCATATTGTTTGTTTAAACACGAAGAATGCAGCTGCAACAGCTTGCAGCTGCATTCCCATGTTCTTAGTTTATATGTGTCTTATTGCATGATTGCAATATCAAATCTTTAATTTCCAAGGTTCAACTGGAATACCTGCATGCGGCTTCTTCCGTAAGCAACATAGATGTAGCCATTGTAAACTGTCAGGTAGTTTGCTGATCTTTCAACAGCTCTCTGGGCTATAACCTTGTGTGTATCCTTGTCAAGAACAACGATGCCATATGATCCATATGCAAGATATACATAGTTGTCATCTACGAAACAGCCATTGCACAATGCTTTCCACTTACCCTTTTGGTTCTTTGGATTAGGCATCTGATAGTGCCATTGTTCATTACCATTCATGTCGTATACGTAAAGACCAGCAGCTCCGAGGCAGGCATAAATCTTATTGTCCCTTACAGCAATTACATTCTTACCATCATTTGGTTCGATGCTAGCTGTTGTACTAAAAGTCTTTGTGTCGCTAAAGTCTTCGGTACTCTCGTTTATAACCTCGATGGTAGCAGGAATAGCTTTATCGCCTTCTCCCTTGCCAACTCTTTCGTCTAAGTAGAGGGCTACAATATGACCATTGCCTATGGCTATGTGCTTTGCTTTACCAGGCTTTGCATACGATTCTATTTCGTTCATTGTATTTGCGTCATAAACGGTGTAGCCTTCAGTAGTAGCAACAATCAGATGATCAGTGTTGTCATTGTAAACTACACAGTTCTCATCGTAGCCTCCTCTTGCGTATTGGTCTGTTGCTGGATGGAGTTGAACAAACTGTAATGGCTCTTGGTAAGTCACCACTTTATTGCCTTCAGAATCAGTCTCTCCAGTTGCTATTTCTTTAGACTCGGTTGCAAGCATGTGATCATCGTTGATGTTCATGTATGCAAGCATAGCTCCTTTCTTATTTGAACTTCCTGGAAGGAATACCTTGTTCTCGCCATTTTTGAGCTTTACAGCCAACAAATGGTTGAAGTCTAGGTCTCTGGCTGAATCGTACAAGTACTGTTTCAATTCTACCTTGTTGTCCTTTACTGGAGTGAACACCTCAACACAACCGCCATGAGAAAATTCAGTATTCTCTTTCTGTTTTTGGTTTGTGTGATAGCCCATGTAGAGATAACCATCTCGTGGCATGATGCCTGTAGCCGAAATCTCATGTGTATGATCTGACTCAATCGTTGTAATCAAATCCAATCCTGGTTTTGGATCAGGTGTTGGCTCAGGTTTTGGTGTTGGTGTTGGGTCAGGATCAGGAGTTGGGGTCGGGTCTGGATCTGGCTTTGGATTTGGATTAACCCAGCCAGGATTGCCACAATCTGTTGTTGGATTGATTACGACCTCATTCTTTGTTACACCATTTGTCACAAACATGTTGGCGTCCTTGAATTTTACATTCACTTTGTTGTCATTTACATAGAATGAGCCATCTGCAACAATCTGTGGGTTGTCATTACCTGGTGTTGAGAACATCTCTACTAAATAGTACGTCTCGCCAGCATCATCTTGAAGCGGTGTACCATTGTTAAACAAGAAACGATTTGCTCTTATTACAGCTTTTGAACCGTCCCCTTTCAAGATACTATGGCTAGTATCGCTGTTGTATGATGCATAGTCTCCAGAACAATTGATATAACTTTGGTCTGAAAGTATTACGTTGGCTCCTGAATTTTGGGTGAATTTTTTACAAGCTAAATATTTTGCATGGATTGTAGAACCACCATTGATGTATACTTCACCTGCAATACTTGCTCCACAACCACTCCATAGTATGGAACTGTTCGTCATTGAAATCTTAGAAGCAGTAATCTTTCCATCTACATTGAGCTTAGTACCATTCGTTTCACCATTTACTGAATTCAGAGCTAATTCATTACTTCCTAAATCCAAATCGTGTTTGATGTTAATGATACCACTACCAGGATAGAAACTTTTTACATTAACGCTTCCTTCTACATATAACTTTCCAGAAACTGCCAATTGAGTGTTTGTAGCAATTATGCTACCATTGGTCCTAAAAGTATTATCTATATCAATACGGTCTTCTTTAAAAGTGAAAGTTCCATAGTTGTCAATATTGCATAGTTTTGCTGCATTTCCATATGTATCAACTACTTTGCCTCCATTCAGTACTATAATTTTGTATCCTCCAGCCCAATAATTATATGTAAGAGTTGCGCCGTTTTCTACATAAATAGTCGCATCTGCAGGCATCTGGAACTGATTGGTAAGTATAATGTTTCCTGATGATATTTTAAATACTTTACCTGATAAAGCGGTCCATTGTGGTGCTGTTACCAAGTCTACTGCATCTGCTGGAACTGTTGGCTCTTCCGGCATGCTGATAACTCCTTCAAATGTGCTTGAATTGGTAGTGTCTATAGTTCTAGTCTTAGTAACGACTGAAGATGTACTATTTTTGTAGTTGAGCACACGACTAGCCAAAGTCTGAGCGTCTGTTGTTGATGTTACTGCACTTCCTACTATTGTTGTTGCTTTACCTATGTCTGTACCCCCATCACTATTGCTGTCGCTACAAGATGCGAGGAGCATTGCAGCGAAAGTGAAAGTCGCAAGTTTGAAGTTTATTGCTTTCATGTTAGTTTTTTATTAATCGTTAATAATCATCATTTCTTAACGTATTCCTTATTTTTCTTTAGCTAGTTAACTTAGCTCTTTATAAGGTTTGTTCTCCCTCACTCCTTTATAAGTGAGAGTGGGGGAGAACAAGAGATTATTGCTTATTATCAATTACTTAGTTGCAGTGAGCTTGAATACCTGTACACGGCTCTGACCGTATGCTACATAGATGTTATTGCCGTCAACTGCTACATAGTTAGCAGACTTTCCTGTATAAGCCTTGCGGTGAGCAACAACGCCACCAGCCTTGTTCAGGACAACGAGACCATAGCTACCACATGCTACATACACATAGTTTCCATCTACGGCTACGCCATTGCAACGACCCTTAATCTGGCCGTCATTCTTGCTTGCTGCAGAGAATGTAGGGCAAGCGAAGAATTCCTGAGTAACATTGCCAGCTGCATCAATCTTTGCAAGACCATTGTCACCCTTGCAGACATAAACGCTACCATCTGTGTCTACTGCGACAACAGCCTTTGTTCCCGTAGGAGATACTGCACCAACCTCGTATGTTGTGCCATTCTCCATTTCGCTATTGTTGTAAACCGACAATTTGCCATCTTCAGTCAAAGCATAAAGCTTGCCATTTGCAGTAACAACATGCTTACCTGCTGATGTTCCATTGTTGTTTTCATAGTTGAAATCTTTGTCGAAGATGGTGAAACCATTGGTTGTGGCTACTACGTAGTCAGAACCAGACTTAGCGACACAGTTGGCATCCAACTTGTTCACCTTCTTATCGATAGCGTAGAGTTCGATGTTGTTGCCAAGTGAACTACCATTCAACTGTACTTTACCCAAGAAAGCTCCTATTGCAGTACCTTCAGCGGCACCATTGCCCTGCTGGCTTCCAGCGAGGAAGAGGTTGCTTCCGTCTACAATCAAGTGGTTGTAGTCGCAGTTGGCTGCTGCCATGCTCTGGTCGAGTGTCAATGTATTTCCTGACATACTAAGTGCTTCTATGTTACCACCTACTTTGTTGTTGCCATAAGTATGATATGAAACATAAAGCTTGTTGTTTGAACCAGCCTGGATGCAAGTTGCAGACTCGCCATCGTTGGGTGTGTCTTCTGATGCAATCAAATCGAGCTTCTGTGTAGAAACAATTTTGCTTGCATCGCCAGTCCATTCGTAGCCATAATTTTTGTTGTTCTCGTCCTTGTACGCAATCAGGTTGTTCTCTGTTGTCTTGTCGTAATCTACATATGTTACGTTGATGTCAAGATCTTCGAATGAGCCTAATTCAGTTGTACCATTGTAACTCTTAGTGAACTCAAGCAAGAAAGAACCATTGGTGCCACTAGTAGACAAAGCTTCAATCTTTGCGTTGCCGTTGTTTACGAACTTGTCTGCCTTGATCACAGCCACGGCGTTATTATCTTGCAATTCAATCTGACCAGCTGCTGCGTTGTCTGTTACCAAGTTGTTAACGTTAATCACGTTCTTGTTGCCCAAAAGAATTTGGCAGGCACCGTTCAGTTTGAGAGTTGCGTCGCCAGCAATAGTCTTGCCATTCTCGTCTCTCTTCTGTGTGCCGTCAGCATTCTTAGGGTTATTGGTTACATTAATATAATTAGCAACAATCTTTGAACCTGCGTTAGCTTCGAGTGTGCCTGTTACCTTGATTGCAGTGTTTGCACCAGCCTCCAAATAGCCATTAACGATCAAGTCTGCAGGAGTAGCTTTCTTCTCGCTATCTCCATTGCTGTAGTTGCCAGCCTGCAAGAATCCGTCAATCTTGAGGTTACCATTCAATGTAACACCTTCGGTATCGAAAATATTGGCTTTTGTGTATACATTAGCATTATTGCCAATGGTCAATTTCTTTGCACGGATAGAACCGTTGATGTATGCAAGAGCACCTTCACCGAATGTGATATTCTGAGTAGGGGTGATAGACTTTTCCTTCTCTGCTTTTGTGGTTTCTGCAATAGCACCAATGCCGCTACTTAAGTCATTGCCTGTTGAAGATGTGCTTCTTAACTCTGCGTAAAGCTTACCATTGATGACCATGTCGCCTGTAGCTGCGAGTTTGCTCGTTGCTGTTGTGCAATAAACAATATCGTTAGCTGCAACCATGGCACCATTACCTGTGTATTCCAATGTACCACCAGACAAAACAATCTTGTTTCCACCCAAAGTCTCGTTGTATTTCAAAGTACAACCACTATGAACGAAAATGATAGCTCCCTTGACTTTCTTACCTGAGAGGTCGATAGTCTTGTTGCTTGTTACCAAATAAGCTTTACCTTCCTCAAGATCTCCAGGGTTGTTTAATGTCTTGAGTTTGTAGTCTGCTTCTTTTGGCATGTCTTCAGGCATACCTGTTGCAAAGCTAGCTTCGCCAGCTCTTGTGTTGAGGAAGAACTTTCTTGCATTAGCAGTGCTGTTCTTGTAATTAGAAATACGACTGTTGTCGATGTTCTGTGCTGTGAGTGCTACGCTTGTCAAGTCGGCAGGATTGATGGCAGGTGATGTACCTGGATCACTGTTGCTGTCGCTACAAGATGCGAAAACGAATGCTGCCAAACCGATAGCAGCAAGCTTAGAATTGATTACTTTCATATCTATTTAAGTTTAAATTGTAATATCTAGTTTGTACTTATACTTTTAATTATGTACTTATACCATTTACTTGTTCAGCTATGTTTTGCTTATGTGTCTTCGAGTCCATCGTATTCATCCCTCTTTGTTTTGTTTCGCAGTCGGGTACAATTTATCTTTTCGACGCTGCAAATATAATGGAATATTTTCAATAATAGATGTTTTTGATGGTTAAATAATATTAATTTAGCATAGATTAGTACTACATGTCGAAAATGGAGTGCTTGTGAGCGATAACATAAAAGTTTGGTACAGTGCTAGGCTGTACCAAACTTTTATGCTGTTTATAGGAGTCTCTTTACCTCTTCTATGGTAAGACCAGTGCCTTGTGAAACCTGCTCTGGGGAGAGTCCCATGGCAAGAAAGCTCTTGGCGTTCTTGATTCTTTCCAACTTCCGTCCTTCCTCTCTTCCTTCCTTTTTCCCTTCCTCTTTTGCTTCCTCTTTTGCTGTATCGATCGAGTTTAGGATGTCGTTATACGCTTTCATGCTGGCTTCGTACTCACGTAGTTCTTTTTGTGTGAACTTTGCGATTTCTGCCTCTTGGAAGAGACGGTCGAAAACCTTGTCGCGCAATTCTTTTGGGCGACCGTTCAACTTGTATAGGTTCTTTAAAGCAAATAGCCATTTGTCGTAAAGCGTTTCCAGTTCTTCAAGCGATTTATTGAACTTGGCAATCTCAACGTAGATAAATTCAAGCTTGTCGTAAAACACTTTGTGGGTAGCTGTGTCGCATAGTTGTACGTGGTGGCGAATTTTCTCTTTGTCGAAAGCATCGTCGTTCATGTAGAAATTGAGCAAGGCTACTATGTATACGTGCTTGAGCTCGAAGTTCCATCTCTTGGATTTCGGGGCTTGCTCTCGTATGGGAAATGTAGAGTAGAATAGTGAGCGGTCCTTGAAATGCGCTTGGTAAGCGTTCTGCATCTCTACGATGAACTTTTCACCGTTTTCTGCCTCGCAATATACATCGAAGATGGCTTTGCGGTCGGTCTCAACGTCTCCTGCATTCTCAGAGTTGAGGTACTTTATGTCCTTGATGACTTCCTTGCCATTAAATAGGCTATTGAGGAAACAAATCAACAAGTCCTTGTTGGCAGCTGTTCCAAAGATTCGCTTGAATCCAAAGTCTGTCAGTAAGCTGATATATCGATCTTCTGCCTGTTTCATAATTGTACGTGTTGAAATTCGCTGCAAATATACGACTTATTTTCGAAACCCGCAAGTGTTTTCTTAGATTTCTTTGTCCTATCACGAAATTACATATTCACCTCGTAGAAGGTGGCATGGTTCTCAAGTTCGTCGGCAGCTATGAGGCTATTTTCGAAANNGAAATGACGGTTTCGGAAAATGTCTACCTTGTTTGGGGAATTATCTCCGAAAGATAGCAAATTATCTCCGAAGGATAGCAAAATATCTCCGAAAGATAAAATTTTATTTCCGAAGAATAGAAAATTATCTCCGAAAGATAGAATGACGGGGCTTCCAATGGCTGGCTTTTCGCTCCTTGATATATTAACAGGTGTTAATGGTGACGGTGACGCAAGGTTTATAAACTTTTTAAAAAACGCACTTTTTGCTCTTTTTTTCTTTTTTCCCTTTTTAATTTCAAATTCTCTTTTATTTTTTATATTTTTCTTTTTTTTCTCATTTTTACGCGTAGAATTATAGAAAGTTTTATCACCGTCACGTCACCAAATCCCTTAAATAGCTGATTTACAAGATAAATCTGGTGACGTGGATATGTTAATACGATTTTAACACATCTCTTTTCTTGACAAAAAACACTTTAATTTTTGTAGGCTTGCAACCTTTTGGCGGAACAGAACGTCTAAGGATTAACAATTGAAACAATTTTAAATTTTACAAAAATTATGAAGAAGAAAGGTATTTTTGCAGCCCTGGCGATGATGATGATCACGGCATGTGGCGTATGTGCTTGCTCGTTTAACGGGGCGGGCGACATCAATGGTAACATGAAATATTCGAAGGAAGACTTGAATCCCAAGGCTTTCAAGGCTATCAGCGTGGATGTGGTTGCCGATGTGTATTACACCCAGAACAATGGCGACCAGCATGAGGTAAGACTCGACTTCTCCAACATCAAGGACGAGCGATTGGCTCAGGAAATGAAGGAAAAGGTGAAGGTGGCTTATCGAGACGGCGGTGTGGAGATAGGTTTGGCTGGGCGCATCTCGGGCGCCAACAACATGAACGAGGGCAAGCGCTTGAAGGTGTATATCACCAGTCCCGACCTCGTGAAGATAGACTTGGAGGGTGTCGGCTCCTTCCATTCCGATGCCATCAACACCGATAGACTTGACATTGATAATGAGGGCGTGGGGGCTATTTACCTCAAGAAATTGTTAGCCAATGTGGTAACGATAGATAATGAGGGCGTGGGCTCAGTGAGCATCACCCATATGACGGGCGACAAGCTCGACATCGACAACGAGGGTGTGGGCTCAGTGAAAGTGGGCTATTATAAAGGTGGCTCCCTGAAAATAGACAACGAGGGCGTGGGCTCGGTAACAGCCAAGGTTGACTGCCAGTCGATTGATGCTTCGCTCGACGGAGTAGGGGGCGTGACGCTGAGCGGTACCACTCGCACCTATAGCAAGAGAAAGGATGGCGTGGGAGGCTTCCACGACAAAGAGCTGAAAGTGCTCCACTAATAATAAAATAAAAAATCCTGCTAGTCAACAACGGCTAGCAGGATTTTTTTATTGTCTTATCGTAATCTCTATCATTTAGAAATCCCATTTCACACCCAAGCATGGACGAACCATCACGCCGGCGTTGCTGCCGAAATTGTAGTCGAGCTCTACCTCGCCACCTACGCTGAGGTTCTCGCAGCCGAAGTGCTGGCCTACGTTGTACCAGAGCTGTGGCTCGGAGGTGAAGACGACGTGCTCATTCTTGTAGTCTACCTCGCCATCAGCCTTGAGCTTAGGGTCGCCGTGCTTGTCGAGCATACTCGTGTGGTTCTCCCACCAGAAATCGGCGAAACCATCAAATTTCAAACCTTTTACACCGAAAATGTCGTTGCAAGTCCATACAGCGGTGAACTGCATCGGTACGTTCTGGTGAGTCTTGCGGATGGTCTTGTAGAGTGCCTGGAGCGTCAAGGTATTCTTGAAACTTTGGTCGTGGATGAAATACTCCACACCGAAGAGCCAAGCGTTGTTGATAGGGTAGTTGCGGGTGATACCGCCATTGTATTCTACGTGGAGGCTCCAGTTCTTCATAGGAGAGTCCTGCCAGAAATTGAGCGCGCGGGAAATCTCGGTATAGGTACCGCCCTGAGACACGTTCTGGCTGCCTACGACCATCTTGTCGTAGTTGAAGTCGTGGTCTACGAAGAAATACGTGCTACCCCATTTGTCTTGCTTGAACATTTCGAGCGTGAGGGTAACATACTTGCGGTCACTGCCCAAGTCGTAGAGAATCTGGGCGTTGGTCTGTGCTAAAGACTTGCTCGCAGGGAGCAACGCAAGTGCCATGAGCAATAGGCTTTTCATCTTTTTCATAAGTTTCTTTTTCTTTTTAAAAATTTTATAGAGTTGTTAATTCAATTAATATGCGAAGAGTGGGTAATCCTTCATGGTGGCGTTCACCTTCTCGCGTACACGGGCGATGACCTTCTCGTCCTCAGGAGCGTTCAATACCTCCTCGATGAGTTCGGCGATGAGGTGCATCATGTCTTCCTTGGCGCCACGGGTGGTCATGGCTGCTGTGCCGAGACGGATACCAGAGGTCTGGAAGGCTGAGCGAGTGTCGAATGGCACCATGTTCTTGTTGACGGTGATGTCGGCTGCCACGAGGGCGTTCTCTGCCACCTTACCTGCCAAGTCTGGGTATTTAGAGCGCAAGTCTACGAGCATGGAGTGGTTGTCTGTACCACCGCTCACGATGCCGAATCCACGACCGATGAGGTCTTCGGCGAGTACGGCTGCGTTCTTCTTCACCTGTGTGGCATACTCTTTCCAAGAAGGCTGCAAGTTCTCGCGGAAGCCTACTGCCTTGGCTGCGATGACATGCTCCAACGGACCGCCCTGGATGCCAGGGAACACGGCTGAGTTCAAGAGCTGGCTCATCATCTTCACCTGTCCCTTCTTGGTGGTCAAGCCCCAAGGGTTCTCGAAGTCCTTGCCCATGAGGATGATGCCGCCGCGAGGACCACGTAGGGTCTTGTGGGTGGTGGAGGTCACGATGTGGGCATATTTCACAGGGTTGTTCAAGAGACCTGCGGCAATGAGGCCGGCTGGGTGAGCCATGTCGATCATCAAGAGGGCACCCACCTCGTCGGCAATCTTGCGCATGCGAGCATAATCCCATTCACGGCTGTAGGCGCTACCGCCACCGATGATGAGTTTAGGCTTGTGCTCCAAGGCGAGCTTCTCCATCTCGTCGTAGTCTACACGACCAGTATCCTTGTTCAAGTTGTAGCCGATAGGGTTGTAGAGGATACCGGATGTGTTGACGTGGCTACCATGAGAAAGGTGACCGCCATGGTCGAGGTTCAGACCCATGAAAGTGTCGCCTGGCTTGAGCACTGCGAGCAATACGGCGGCGTTGGCCTGTGCGCCAGAGTGAGGCTGCACGTTGGCATACTCGGCACCGAAGAGCTTCTTCACACGCTCGATGGCGAGGTTCTCCACGATGTCGACAACCTGGCAGCCGCCATAGTAGCGCTTGCCTGGCAGTCCCTCGGCATATTTGTTGGTCAGGTAAGAGCCCATGGCCTGCATTACCTCGTCACTCACGAAATTCTCTGATGCGATAAGCTCCATGCCCTTGAGCTGGCGCTGATGCTCTCTTTCGATTAAGTCGAAAATCTCTTGATCTCTTTCCATATAAATTCTATTTTAATGATTAATAATCTTGCTTGCCGTCGGATTGCAAATCCGCCGGAACGCCTGTCGGGCAGTTCCCTTACTTGCAGAGTTCCACGCTGTCGAGCTTCTGTTCCTTGTCGCAGTAGTGGCAGCGCACGATGCCCAGTGCCTTGTCTACGGTGTGGAAGAGGGTCTGCATAGGCTCGTTGTTGGTGATGCACTTAGGGTTGTTGCACTTCACGATGCCCTTGAGTGTATCTGGAGTCTTCACGGTCTTCTTCTCCACAATCTCGTAGTTCTTGATGATACTCAGGCCGATGTTTGGAGCCACCACGGAGAGTCGGTTGATTTCTTCGTCGGTGAAATACTTGTTGGCAACCTTGATGATGCCCTTCTTGCCAATCTTCTTGCTTGGCAGGTTGTAGCCGATGGTGACGGGCGTTTCCATCTTCTCCAGTTGAAGGAGGTTGACCACCTGATAGGTCTTTTCGGCTGGTATATGGTCGATTACGGTGCCGTTCTCGATGGCCGCAACCACTAATTCGCTTTTATTATTTCCCATGATTTACTTTTTTACTTTAAGCTTTTAACATTAATCGATGATGGTCTTGTCGTTCTTGATTTCATCGAGCGTGATGCCGAGGCAGTGGCAGTAGATGGCCTCACGTGCATAGAGTCCGTTCTGTGCCTGCTGGATGTAGTATGCGTGTGGGTCGTCGTCCACGTCGTAGGCAATCTCGTTCACACGTGGCAGCGGGTGCATGATTTTCATGTTGTCCTTCGCCTTGCCGAGCATGTCGCGCTTCAGGATGTATACGTTCTTCACGCGCTCATATTCCATCAAGTCGCTGAAACGCTCCTTCTGTACACGGGTCATGTAGAGAATGTCGGCGTTGGCGATGACATCCTCGTTGAAGTCTTCGTGCTCCACGTACTTGATGCCGTGCTTGTCACAGTAGAGCTTGTACTCCTCTGGCATGGCTAGCTCCTTAGGGGCGATGAAATGGAAAGTAGGGTTGAAGTGGCGCATAGCTGTGATAAGTGAGTGAACGGTGCGCCCATATTTCAGGTCACCCACGAGATAGATGTTCAAGTTGTCCAAGGTTCCTTGGGTCTTGTAGATAGAGTAGAGGTCGAGCAGGCACTGGGAAGGGTGCATGTGGGCACCGTCGCCTGCGTTGACGATAGGCACGGGAGCTACTTCGCTGGCATATTGGGCTGCACCCTCGATGAAGTGGCGCATGGTGATGATGTCGGCATAGTTGCTCACCATGAGTATGGTGTCTTTGAGCGTCTCGCCCTTGGTGGTGCTTGATGTCTTGGCGTCGGAGAAACCGATGACACGAGCGCCTAGGCGGTTGGCAGCTGTCTGGAAACTGAGTTGGGTACGAGTGGAAGGTTCGAAGAAAAGGGTCGCAACGACCTTTCCCTTCAGCAACTCCCTGTTAGGATGTTTTTCAAACTCTTGCGCCATTTCGAGCAAGTACATGATTTTCTCTCTCGAAAGGTCGGCAATGGTCACAAAATTATGTTTTTCCATTTGTTTTTTGATTGAATGTTCTGAAATCGCCCCCAAAGTTACATATAATTTCTGATTTATGTGCGATATTTAAAATTTTTTATTTAATTTTGCGGCAAAAATTATAGAAATAGATAATGAGGAAACGTTTTATACATATTTTGTGGGGCATTTTCGCCGCTTGCGTACTGGCTGTGGCGGGTGCCTTCTTTGCCATCTGGTTTGGTCTCATCGGCTACATGCCCGACATCGAAGACCTCCAGAATCCTATCAACCGCTTTGCCACCCAGGTGTATTCCGCCGATGGCAAGGTGCTCGGCACGTGGAACCTGAACAAGGAGAACCGCATCGTGATACCTTATAAGAAGATGTCACCTTATTTAATAAAGGCACTCGTCGCTACCGAGGACGAGCGATTCTACGAGCATTCGGGCATCGATTTCAGGGCCCTGGGGCGTGCCATCGTCAAGCGTGGCATCCTGGGACAGGCGAATGCCGGAGGCGGTAGTACCATCACCCAGCAGCTAGCCAAGCAGCTATACTCGGAGAAGGCGGGCAGCACCATGGAGCGACTCCTGCAGAAGCCGATAGAGTGGGTCATCGCCATCAAGCTGGAGCGATACTACACCAAGGAGGAAATCCTGGCGCTCTATCTCAACTACTTCGACTTCCTGCACAATGCCGTGGGCATCAAGACTGCCGCCAACACCTATTTTAATAAGGAGCCTAAGGACTTGACCCTCTGTGAGGCGGCAACCCTCATCGGGCTGTGCAAGAACCCTTCGCTCTTCAACCCCGTGCGCTATCCCGATCGTGCGCGCGAGCGCCGCAACGTGGTGCTGCAGCAGATGGTAAAGGCTGGCTATCTAGACAAGTACGATTATGAGCAGTATGCCGCCGAACCCATCACGCTCAATTTCCATCGCACCGACCACAAGGATGGCTCTGCCACCTATCTGCGTGAGTTCCTGCGCCAGTATATGATGGCTAAACGACCAGAGCGCAGCGACTATCCTTCGTGGAACTACGCCCAGTATGTGACCGACTCGGTGGCTTGGGACAGCGACCCGCTGTATGGGTGGTGCAACAAAAACTTTAAGAAAGACGGTTCGCCATATAATGTATACAGCGACGGACTGAAGGTGTTTACCACCATCGACAGCCGCATCCAGCAGTATGCCGAGGAGGCGATGTATCAGCACGTGGCTCGCTACTTGCAGCCAAGGTTTAGTGCCGAGGTGGCGCATAAACCAAGCGCGCCATACAGCGACAAGCTCACGCCAAGTCAGATACGCAGCATCCTGAACCGCAGCATCACGCAGAGCGAGCGCTATCGCTCGATGAAGGCTGCGGGAGCTACGCCAGACGAAATCAAGCAGGCTTTCCGCCAGAAAATAGAGATGACCGTGTTCACCTACCATGGCGACATCGACACCCTGATGAGTCCGCTCGACTCCATCCGCTACTACAAGACCTTCTTGCGCAGCGGATTCATGAGCATGGATCCAAAGACGGGAGCCGTGAAGGCATACGTGGGCGGACTCGACTATACCCATTTCATGTACGACATGGTGAGCCTGGGTCGTCGACAGGTGGGTTCCACCATCAAGCCATTCCTCTATAGTCTGGCGATGGAGAACGGATTCCAACCTTGCGACCTTGCCCCTAACCGCCAACAAACCTATATCGTGGCAGGCCAGCGATGGACACCACGCAACGCCAACCATGCCCGCTATGGGCAGATGGTGCCGCTGAAATGGGGATTGGCGCAGAGTAACAACTGGATAAGCGCCTACCTGATGAGTAAGCTCAATCCACAGCAGTTTGTGCAGATGTTGCACGACTTCGGCATCATCAATCCCGACATCCATGCCTCGATGAGTCTCTGTCTGGGACCTTGCGAGGTGAGCGTGAGCGAGATGGTGAGCGCCTACACCGTGTTTGCCAACCACGGCATCCGCACGGCACCGATGTTCGTGAGTCGCATCGAGGACAACGAGGGCAACACCCTCGCCACCTTCCAACCACGCATGAACGAGGTGATAAGCGCCGAGAACGCCATGAAGATGCTCACCATGCTGATGGGCGTGGTGGACAACGGTACGGCGGGCAGACTGCGCTACCGCTACAACCTGGAGGGACAGATAGGAGCCAAGACCGGTACCACCAACAACAACAGCGACGGATGGTTTATCGGTTTCACCCCTCAGCTCGTGAGCGGTGTGTGGGTAGGCGGCGAAGACCGCGACATCCATTTCGACTCGATGAGCATGGGACAGGGTGCCACTATGGCACTGCCTATCTGGGCTATATTCATGAAGAAACTCTATGCCGACCCATCGTTGGGCATCAGTCCGACCGTGAAGTTTGACCTGCCAGACGACTACGACCCATGTAGCCGAAAGCGCGCCGAGCAGGATGACTTCGAGGAAGTGGGTAGCGACATCGACGAAGTGTTCGAATAATCAAGGCATTCGCCATTTTGCACGATTTTATTTTAAATAGTGCAAAAATGGCGAATGTTTTTTGCTTATATGCATATTTTTTTGTATTTTTGCAAAGTTTTAGAACAAGCATTATTTAGAAAAGGAAAATAAATAAAAATCATTATAATGAACGTTTCATACAAATGGCTTAAAGAATACGTCGATTTCGACTTGACACCACAGGAGACTGCGGACGCGCTGACCTCTTGCGGACTCGAAGTTGACGCTTTGGAAGAAGTACAGTCTATCAAGGGTGGACTGAAAGGTCTCTATGTAGGTAAGGTGTTGACATGCGAGATGCATCCAAATAGCGATCACCTCCATGTTACAACCGTAGACTTGGGCAAGGGCGAGCCACAGCAGATTGTGTGCGGTGCCCCTAACGTAGCCGCAGGTCAGAAGGTGATTGTTGCCGACTTGGGCTGCGTGCTCTACGACGGCGACAAGAGCTTCACCATCAAGAAGAGCAAGCTCCGTGGCGTGGAAAGCTACGGTATGATTTGTGCCGAGGATGAGATTGGCGTAGGTACCGACCACGCTGGCATCATCGTCCTCCCTGAGGATGCGCCTGTAGGTCAGCCTGCCGCTGAATACTATCACTTGGAGAGCGACTGGCTCATAGAAATCGACATCACCGCCAACCGTGCCGATGCGCTCGGTCATTATGGTGTGGCTCGCGACCTCTACGCTTGGTTGAAGCAGAATGGCTACCAGACCAGCCTCCATCGCCCTTCTTGCGACGAGTTCAAGGTAGACAACGAGGACCTTCCTATCGAGGTGGAGATTCAGAACCACGAGGCTTGCAAGCGTTACGCTTGCGTGAGCATCACCGACTGTGAGGTGAAGGAGAGCCCTAAGTGGTTGCAGGACAAGTTGAACATCATCGGCTTGCGCCCAATCAACAATATCGTAGACATCACCAACTATATCATGATGGCATACGGACAGCCTTTGCACTGCTTCGACGCCGACATGGTTACTGGTCATAAGATTGTGGTTCGCACCCAGCCAGAGGGCACCAAGTTCGTGACCCTCGACGGCGTAGAACACACCCTCGGTGAGCACGACCTGAGCATCTGCAATGCCGAGGAGCCTATGTGCATCGCCGGTATCTTCGGCGGCAAGGGTTCTGGTACCTATGAGACCACCAAGAACGTGGTCTTGGAGAGTGCTTACTTCCATCCAACATGGATTCGCAAGAGCGCCCGCCGTCATGGACTGAGCACCGACGCCAGCTATCGTTTCGAGCGTGGCGTAGACCCTAACGGTCAGATTTATGCCTTGAAGCAGGCGGCAATCCTCTGCAAGCAGTTGGCTGGCGGAAAGATTTCTATGCAAATCAAGGATGTATATCCAGAGCCTATCCAGGACTTCCCAGTTCGCTTGAACTATGAGTACGCTCATCGTCTCATCGGCAAGGAAATTGGTGCTGGGACCATCAAGAACATCGCCACATCGCTGGAGATGAAGATCGTGAAGGAAGACGTCGAGGGCATCGACCTCCTCGTGCCTCCATATCGTGTTGACGTACAGCGTCCTTGCGACGTGGTCGAGGATATTCTCCGCATCTACGGCTATAACAACGTGGAGATTCCTACCCAGCTCAAGAGTTCGCTGACCGTACAGGGCGACGAGGACAAGGCTTACCACAGCCAGAACATCGTGGCAGAGCAGTTGGTGGGCGAGGGCTTCATGGAAATCCTCAACAACTCACTCACAAAGGCAAGCTACTATACAGATTTCGACCTCAACAAGTATCCTGACGAGCATACCGTGAAGGTGATGAATCCATTGAGCGCCGATCTCGGCGTGATGCGTCAGACAATGCTCTTCGGTGGGTTGGAGAGCGTGGCTCGCAACATCAACCACAAGAGCCAGAACCTGAAGTTCTTCGAGGTGGGCAACACCTATATATATAATAAGGAGAAGTGGACAGCCGAGAACCCTATCAAGGCTTACAGCCAGGAGGCTCACATCTCCCTCTTCATCACCGGTAAGCGTGTAGAGGGCAACTGGGCTCACGCCGACGAGCAGAGTAGCATCTACGAGCTCAAGGCAGTGGTGGAGAACATCCTTCGTCGTGTGGGCATGCCACAGAACAACTTGGTTATCAAGCACAGCGACAACAACATCTTCTCCAAGGGCGTGACCTACGAGACACGTGCCGGCAAGGTGTTGGTAGAGCTCGGTATCTTGAGCCTGAAGTTGAAGAAGGCATTCGACATCGAGCAGGATGTGTTCTATGCCGACGTACACTGGGACAACTTGATGAAGACCGTGAAGAAGGTGAACCTCACCTACACCGACATCAGCAAGTATCCATCCGTGAGCCGTGACTTGGCACTCTTGGTAGACAAGAGCGTAGAGTTTGAGCAGATTGAGCAGATTGCCCGTCAGACAGAGAAGAAGCTCTTGAAGAGCGTTGTCCTCTTCGATGTTTACGAGGGCAAGAACCTGCCAGCAGGCAAGAAGAGTTACGCCGTGAACTTCATCCTCCAGGACGAGGAGAAGACCTTGAACGACAAGCAGATCGAGGCCATCATGAAGAAACTCATCGCCAACCTCACTGGTAAGCTCAACGCAGAGCTTCGTTAAGGCAAACAAGCTCAACGCAGAGCTTCGTTAAGGCAAATAAACTCAACGCAGAGCTTCATCAAAACGCCCTGAAAGGGCAAAAGCTCCTAGCCCAGGGCATCGCCCTGGGTATAGAAATGCGCAATAATGTCGCCCTGAAAGGGCAAAAGCATTACATTCAAGTAAAAAAATAAGTAAAATTAAAACGATAAACATTTTTAAAATTTATTCCAATGGGAAGAGCATTTGAATATCGTAAAGCTACAAAGCTGAAAAGATGGGGCCACATGGCCAAGACATTTACTAAGTTAGGTAAGCAGATTGCAATCGCAGTGAAGGCTGGTGGTCCAGAGCCAGAAAACAACCCTGGTTTGCGTGCTATCATCGCTAACTGTAAGCATGAGAACATGCCTAAGGATAACATTGAACGTGCCATCAAGAACGCTATGGGTAAGGATACCAGCGACTACAAGGAGGTAACTTACGAGGGATATGGCCCTCACGGAGTTGCTGTATTCGTTGACACCTTGACCGACAATACCACTCGTACAGTAGCCGACGTTCGCTCTGTATTCAATAAGTTCAGCGGCAACCTCGGTACAACAGGTTCCTTGTCTTTCCTCTTCGACCACAAGGCTGTGTTCACATTCAAGAAGAAGGAAGGTTTGGATATGGACGAGTTGATTCTCGACTTGATCGACTACGGAGTAGAGGATGAATACGACGAGGACGAGGAGAACAACGAGATAACTATCTATGGTGCTCCTACTAGCTTCGGCGAGATTCAGAAGCACTTGGAGGCTGAGGGCTTCGAGGTAACAGGTGCTGAGTTCACCTACATTCCTAACGACCTGAAGGATGTAACTCCTGAGGAGCGTGAGACCATCGACAAGATGGTGGAGAAGTTGGAGGAGTTTGACGATGTTCAGACTGTCTATACCAACATGAAGCCAGAGGTTCCAGCAGAGGCAGAATAAACAGAAAATAAAGTATATTTGCATAGGGTTATGCAGTGGCATGCCCCGTATAACAGTTTAACGATAGGGGGAAGACTCTTGTGAAAGAGGCTTCCCTTTTAAATTAATATTAAAGGGATTATAAAAATGGAAACAAACAAAGATAACAAGCAGAATCTGACCAAGGTAACTTATCAGACTCATGGTACATGCAGCAAGTATATCTGCATCAGCGTGGATGAGAACGGAGTGGTGAAGGATGCGCAGTTTATCGGTGGTTGCGATGGCAACACCAAGGGTGTCTGCTCATTGATTCGTGACATGAAGGCTAAGGATGTTATCGCCCGACTCAAGGGCATCACCTGTGGAAACAAGCCAACCAGTTGTCCAGACCAGTTGGCAACGGCACTGCAGGAAATGGGATACTAATTCTCCTACAGAATAAAATAATCCTACGGAATAAAAATCTCCGTAGGATAAATTATCCGTAGGATGCTAGTACTTGAAAGTATCATCCAAAAGAACCTGTTGTGGATTCTTAGCCGAATGATACACGAAGCGGAAGGTGAAATGAGCCTCCTTGTATTTCTTCAAGCCAGGATTGTTGTCTAGCGCCTCCTTTTGGAGCTTGTGCAACTTCTGCTTGTTGGCATCTATCGCCTGTTTGTTGTCTGCCTTGTTGCGAAGCGTGATATAGTAAGTGTAGACACGCGATGTCTTTTCGAAGCTGGCACTATCCGTTCTGCTGTCGTTGATGTAGGGGGTAGGGCAGTATTTCTCTGTATATTCCTTGGCTTCGCGAGCCGCCTTGTCCTCCAAACTTTCAGTACAAGAAGAGACCAAAGCAGCTAAAAATGTGATATAAATCAACTTTTTCATCATTATTTTTCCTCTTTTTTCCAAAAAAAACTATTATTTCTTGTATTTTAGTGCAAAGATACAAAAAAAATAACTATCTTTGCATTCCAAAGAGAGAAATATTTTATGGAGAATATAAATAAGATAAGAAATTTCTGCATTATTGCACATATAGACCATGGTAAAAGTACCTTGGCAGACCGACTTCTAGAGAAGACCCAGACTATCAAGATCACTGAGGGACAGATGCTTGATGACATGGACTTGGAGCGTGAGCGTGGCATCACCATCAAGAGCCACGCCATCCAGATGGAATACAAGGCAAATGACGGAGACACTTATATCCTCAACCTCATCGACACTCCGGGACATGTAGACTTCTCTTATGAGGTTTCTCGTTCCATCGCTGCTTGCGAGGGAGCGCTCTTGGTCGTGGATGCCACGCAAGGTGTGCAGGCACAGACCATCTCCAACCTATATATGGCAATAGACCATGACTTGGAAATCATCCCTGTCATCAACAAGATAGATATGCCTTCGGCTATGCCAGACGAGGTGGAGGACGAAATCGTCGACCTCATCGGTTGTAAGCATGAGGACATCCTTCGTGCTTCCGGTAAGACCGGCGAGGGCGTGGAGGATATACTGGAAGCTGTGGTGAAGCGCATTCCTCATCCAGAGGGTGACGACAAGGCTCCGCTCCAGGCGCTCATCTTCGACTCCGTATTCAATTCGTTCCGTGGCATCATTGCCTATTTCAAGATAGAAAACGGTGTGATTCGTAAGGGCGACAAGGTGAAATTCTTCAATACTGGCATGGAATATATCGCCGACGAGGTGGGTGTGCTCAAGATGGACATGATACCTCGCAAGGAGCTCGCCACAGGAGAGGTGGGCTATATCATCTCGGGCATCAAGAACGCTACCGAGGTAAAGGTAGGTGATACCATCACTCATGTAGACCGCCCATGCGAGAAGGCTATCGCCGGATTCCAGGAAGTGAAACCTATGGTGTTTGCCGGTGTTTATCCCATCGACCCTAGCGATTATGAGAACCTGCGTGCTTCGCTCGAAAAGCTTCAGCTCAACGATGCCTCGCTCACTTTCTCGCCAGAGAGTTCGGTGGCATTAGGTTTCGGCTTCCGTTGTGGATTCCTCGGACTCCTGCACATGGAAATCGTACAGGAACGTCTTGATAGAGAGTTTAACATGGATGTCATCACCACCGTGCCAAATGTTTCCTATATGGTTTATGACAAGCAAGGTGGCGTGAAAGAGGTGCACAACCCTTCGGGATTGCCCGACCCAACGATGATAGATCACATCGAGGAGCCTTACATCCGTGCCACCATCATCACAAGTGCCGATTTCATTGGACCAATCATGAAACTCTGTCTGGACAAGCGTGGTGAGCTCATCAATCAGGAATATGTGAGTGGCAATCGTGTGGAGTTGCATTTCATGCTGCCACTTGGTGAGATCGTCATTGACTTCTACGACAAGTTGAAGAGTATTTCCAAGGGATATGCTTCCTTCGACTATCACATCGACTCCTTCCGCCCAAGTAACTTGGCGAAGCTCGATATACTCTTGAATGGAGAACCAGTCGACGCATTGAGTACCTTGACCCATCGTGACAACGCAGTGGCTTTCGGACGTCGCATGTGCGAGAAGTTGAAGGACTTGATACCACGCCAGCAGTTCGACATAGCTATTCAGGCTGCCATCGGAGCCAAGATTGTGGCTCGTGAGACTGTAAAACAGGTGCGCAAAGATGTGACTGCCAAATGTTATGGCGGTGACGTGAGCCGAAAGCGTAAGTTGCTGGAAAAGCAGAAGAAGGGTAAGAAGCGCATGAAGCAGATTGGCAATGTGGAAGTTCCACAGAAGGCTTTCCTTGCCGTACTTAAACTCGATTAATAATATCAAATTTACAAATCAACTTTTAAAGCAAAAGGAGGTATGTATTATGGCTGATTTTAAAGTAATAACCCCAAAGCGCGACATAGCCAGAGAGCTTGCACGTAAGTATAGTACGATGACGCACGATGAGCTTGATGTGTTGGAGGACATTCTTGAACCTGTGAAATACGGCAAGGGAGAGAGTATCTTGTCGGAGGGGGAACAGTGCACAGGTATCTCTTACATCGAGAAGGGACTGGTGCGACAGTTTTACTTCAAAAACGGCAAGGAGGTTACCGAACATCTAGGTGTTGACCATACAATCTTTATGTGTATAGAGAGTCTTTTCAGGGAGGAACCTTCTCATCTGCAGGTGGAGGCATTGGAGCCAACATTAGTCTATATCCTGCCCAAGGCTAAGCTGGAGGCGGCTGCCATGCGCAACGTGAACATCCAGATGCTTTATCGTAAGATTTTGGAAGAGAGCTTGATACAGTCGCAGGTGCATGCCGACTTGATGCGATTTGAGACGGCCCCTAATAAGTACAAGCGTTTGTGTGAACTGAATCCTCAGGTTGTGTTGCGTGCGCCATTAACCTATATCGCTAGCTATTTGCAGATGACACCGGAAACGTTGTCTAGAATTCGATCGAACACATTATTATAAATAAAAAGCCTGTTGCAAACATCTTTGCAACAGGCTTTTTTCTTGCTATGATAGTCTATGTTAATTATTCAGCAGTATAGAGGAATCGCTTGATACTCTTCTTTGGAGTCTTCTCGAACTCTTCCTCATGTATTCTTATTTCAGATACCTTGCTGTAAGCAGGAATCATCGAGTTGAGTTCCTGGCGGTTTTGCTCCATGATGTCCTTGAGTTCCTTGGTACCGAGGTTCAAAGTCTGAGCCTCGTCATAGTCTGGATGAACAAGACCGATGAGCTTGTCGCCCTTCTGCACTACCACACTTTCGTTGACGAGGGCGAGGGAGTTGAGCTTGTCCTCGATTTCCTCAGGGTAGATGTTCTGTCCGTTGGCACCGAGGAGCATGTTCTTGCTTCGGCCCTTGATGAAGACATTGCCGTCGCCATCCATGGTTCCAAGGTCGCCTGTGTGATACCATCCGTTCTCATCAATGGTTGCCTTGGTGGCTTCCTCGTTCTTGTAGTAGCCAAGCATCACGTTAGGACCCTTGGCAAGAATCTCACCAGGTATATTCTCTGGGTCAGGACTGTCGATGCGCACCATCATATGGAGTGCAGCCTTGCCACACGAGCCTGGTACGAAATGCTTGTAGTCTTCGTAGCAGATGATAGGGGCACACTCCGTGGCTCCATATCCCACGGTATATTTGAAACCGATGTTATGGAGGAAGGTCTCTACCTCCTGGTTGAAGGCAGCACCGCCGATGATGACCTCATAGAAGTTGCCACCGAAGGCATTGCTCACTTGTTCGCATATCTTCTCCTTTACCTTCTTACTGATGACAGGCATGTGGAGAAGCATGCGCATACGGTTGTTCTGAATCTTTGGGAACACACGCTTGCGGATGATTTTCTCGATGACCAAAGGTACGGCGATGATGACTGCTGGCTTAATTCTGCCGAATGCCTCGGCGATGATGGCTGGGCTAGGGATGCGGGTGAGGTAATAAACATGGCAGCCCTTGATAAACTCGAAGATAAACTCGAACGCCATGCCATACATGTGAGCCATCGGCAAGATGCTGATGACTGGGTCGCCTGCCTTGATCTGTTTGCCCAGCACGTTTTCTGCAAAGTCGGCGTTGCCCCAAAGTGCACGGTAAGGTACCATCACGCCCTTGGAGAAACCTGTAGTGCCGCTGGTATAGTTGATCATCGCCAGCTCATCAGGACTCTGCTCCATGTAGTAGCTCACGTGGTTCTTGCGGAAATACTTAGGATACTTGATGCCGAACATCTCGTTGAGGTGTTCACGGGCGTAAGTCAACTTATCGGTGCGAGATACCACGAGCGAATAGTCGGGGATGTAGATGATGCCCTCCAGCCCAGGCATCTTGGTGGCATCTATCTGCGTAGCTACCACGTCGCCAACGAAGAGCAATTTAGCGTCGCTGTGATTCACTATGTTGTGAATCTGGTCGGGCATAAACTCGTGCAGGATAGGCACAGCGATGGCACCATAGGTGAGTGTGGCAAGAAAAGCCACAGCCCAGTTGGCACTGTTTCGACCGCAAAGAGCAATCTTGTCGCCCTTCACTACACCAGAGTTCTCAAACATGATGTGCAGCTTCTCTATCTTGCGCGCCACATCATGATACTGCAAGGTTGCTCCCTTGTAGTCGGTCAGGGCATCCATGTCCCAATGGTCGATGATGCTCTTCTGTATAAGTGCATTAAAGCTAGGTATCTCCATATTATTTTGCATGTTTGTACAAATGTCGTTTGCTATTATATTGCATTTTGATACAAGTATCTCTTGATTGATTTCTTTGCTGTCTTCTCAAACTCCTTGTCGTGTAGCTTGACACGTGAAACCTGTGCGAAAGAAGGTATCATGGCGTTGAGTTCCTTGCGGTTTTGCTCCATGATGTTCTTGAGGTCTTCGTCGGAGAAGCCAAGGGTGTTGGCCTCTTCCATGTCGGGATGGATCAATGCCACGAGTTTGTCGTCCTTCTGGAGGACAAGGCTTTCGTTGACCATCGCCATGGAGTTGAGCTTGTCTTCGATTTCCTCTGGATAGATGTTCTGTCCATTTGGACCGAGGAGCATGTTCTTGCTGCGTCCCCTTACGAAGAAGTGACCATCGGATGACATAGTGGCCAAGTCGCCCGTGTGGAACCAACCTTCCGCGTCGATGACAGCCTTTGTAGCCTCAGGATTCTTGTAGTAACCCTTCATCGTATTGATGCCACGGCAAACCAATTCGCCTGGTACATTTTCTGGGTCATTGCTGAGTACCTTCACTTGCATGTGTTTCACCGCCACGCCACAACTTCCGGCGATATATTCGTCTTGGTTGGCGAAGGTGATGAACGGAGCTGTCTCTGTGGTTCCGTATGCCATGGCGATAGGGAATCCGATACTTGTGAAGAAGTTCTCAATCTCCTTGTTGAGAGGCGCTCCACCTACAACAACCTCATATGCCTTGCCGCCAAACTCCTTGAGTACGAAATCTCTTATCTTCTCCTTGATGCGCTTGTTGATGACTGGCATGTTGAGGAGCAGTCGGGCACGGTTGGTTTGTACGTGTGGGAAAATCTTCTTTCTCACGATTTTCTCCACTACCAATGGTACGGCAAAGATGATGTCTGGTTGAATCTCCGTGAACGCTTGTGCTATGAGTGTCGGGCTTGGCAGACGTGTGAGGAAATAGATGTGGTTGCCCTGAATCATGTTGAATATCAGGTCGGCCATCAGACCATACATGTGTGCCATCGGCAGCGAAACGAGAATGTTGCAGTTCTTGGTGAGCTTAGGAGCGATGCTGCTCAACATATAGTCGAGGTTGCCCCAGAGCGCTCGGTATGGAAGCATCACGCCCTTGGAAAATCCAGTGGTTCCACTGGTGTAGTTGATCATCGCCAATTCCTCAGGGTCGTCTACATGGTAATGCACATGCTCGGCACGGAAATACTTGGGATAGCGGTGACCAAAGATCTCGTTGAGATGCTCGCGCGCATACGTAAGCTTTTCAGTGCGTGAAATGACAACTGAATTGTCGGGAAGATAGATGATGCCCTCCAGGGATGGCATCTCTTCGGGTGTTATCTCTGTAGCTACCACGTCGCCTACGAACAGAAGCTTGCTCTCGCTATGGTTCACGATGTTGTGAATCTGCTCTGGCTTAAATTCGTTCTGTATAGGTACGACAATAGCACCGTAAGTAATAATGGCCAAGAAGGCTACTGCCCATTGGCTACTATTTCTTCCGCAGACGGCTATTTTGTCGCCCTTCTTCACGTCGCTGTTTTCAAACAGGATGTGGAGCTTCTCAATCTTTCTGGCAACATCATGATACTGAAGTGTGGGCCCCTTGTAATCGGTTAGCGCATCGAGATTCCAGTTCTTGATGATGCTTTGCTCAATATACGAGTTAAAACTTGGTATTGAATTCATTGCACAATTTACAAAATTTTGTGCAAAGATACTGAAAATAATGCACACTACAAAATAAAATGTGCATTATTTTCAGAAACTATGTGTTTTTGTGGAGTTTTTTCGACATTTTATTCATATCTCATCGACTTTGCGGGATGGATATGAGAAATTAGGTAGCTTGGCGCCACAAGCATAAAAATGCTGATGAGCAGCGTGGCTACGTTCAAGGCTGCGATGGCAAGCCAATTGAATTCTACTGGCACAGTACTTACATAGTAAGTCTGGGCATCGAGTTTCACCAATCCTGTCCAGTTTTGGAGGGCTAGGATGCCCAAGGCGATGATGTTGCCCAAAATCATTCCCTTGCCGATGATGAACACTGCAAACCAAAGGAAGGTGTGTCGGATGGTCTTGTTGCGAGCTCCAAGTGCTTTCATCACGCCTATCATTGAGGTGCGTTCAAGGATGATGATGAGAAGACCGCTAATCATGGTAACACCTGCCACGATGAGCATCAAGCCAAGGATAATCCATACATTAAGATCCATTAGGCTGAGCCACTGGAATATTTGTGGGTTGAGATCCTTGATGGTGGCGCTACTGTAGGTTTCTCCGTAATGGTCTACTGTGCGGTTCACCTTATTTATAATATAGTCTTCCGTCTCATTCAGTTTATTGAAATCGTTGACGGCGATTTCTGCACCGCTTGCTTGGTCGTCCATCCAGCCATTGAGCTTCACGGCGGTATAGAGATCTGTATATACCATCAGCTCGTCATACTTTTTGAGGTTGGTTTGGTAGATGCCCTGGATGGTGAATCGGCGCATGCGAATGCCGTTGTTGTCAATGAAATAAGCGAAGATGCGTTCTCCGTTCTTCAATTTCAGCTTGTCAGCCATCAACTTGGATATAAGTATCTGGTTGTGGCTAGCCTTGTCGTCAAACTTGGGGATGCTTCCTTCCACCATGTTCTGGTGAATGAAGGTGGAGTCAAATTCTGGTCCAACACCCTTGAAAACAACACCAAGAAAATCGCTGTCGGTTTTGAGGATGCCTTCCTTCATGGCAAAGCGCTGCACATGTTTTACGCCTGGAATTTTCTTCAGCACGTTCACCATGGAGTCGTTCATCACCACCGGATATTGGTTTTGCTGTTGCAAGGTCATGAAATCTGCCACTTGAATATGGCTGCCGAAGCCAATGACCTTGTCGCGGATGGTATGTTTGAATCCCAACACCACGCATACCGACATAATCATGATGGCCAGACCGATGGCAACACCGGCGGTGGCTATATGAATAGCAGGGCGAGAAACTTTACGTTTGTCGCCCTGGTCGCTATATAATCTCTTGGCTATAAATAGAGGAAAATTCATAGTTAATAACTTCTAAATCCTAACTCCTAACTGGTCTATAGTCCATCGTCCTCCACACGTCCTGGGTAAGCCTCCAAAGCCTTTGCCAAGACTACTAGCGCACGCTCCAAGTCGTGCTTCTTTAGCACGTAGGCCACGCGTACCTGATTGCGGCCTGCGCCAGGAGTGGTATAGAAACCAGAGGCAGGAGCCATCATCACGGTCTCGCCCTCATAGTTGAATTCCTCCAAGCACCAACGGCAGAACTTGTCGGAGTCGTCGATAGGCAATTTTGCCACAGTATAGAATGCACCCATTGGAATAGGAGAGTAGACTCCTGGGATGCGGTTGAGACCGTCAATCAGGCACTTGCGGCGCTCCACATACTCGTCGTATACATCACGATAGTACTCCTCTGGGGCATCTAGCGAAGCCTCAGCCACAATCTGACCAATCAAAGGAGGTGAGAGTCGAGCCTGGCAAAACTTCATTACCGCCTTGCGAATCTCAGGGTTCTTGGTGATGAGGGCACCCACACGGATACCACACTCACTGTATCGCTTGGATACAGAGTCGATAAGGATGGTGTTCTGCTCGATTCCCTCTAGGTGCATCGCACTGATGTAAGGGCTGCCCGTGTAGATATACTCACGGTAAACCTCGTCAGAAAAGAGATAAAGGTCGTACTTCTTCACCAAATCACGTATCTGGTTCATCTCCCTGCGGGTGTATAGGTAACCTGTAGGGTTGTTAGGATTGCAAATCAAAATGGCACGAGTACGTTCGTTGATGAGCTCCTCGAATTTTTCCACCTTAGGAAGAGAGAAACCTTCCTCAATGGTTGTAGCGATGGTACGAATCTTGGCACCCGCCGAGATGGCGAAAGCCATATAGTTGGCGTAAGCTGGTTCTGGCACGATAATCTCGTCGCCAGGGTTGAGACAGCTCATGAAAGAGAAGAGCACAGCCTCAGAACCTCCCGATGTGATGATAATGTCGTCGGCAGTTACGTTGATGTTATATTTCTTATAGTAATCTACTAGCTTCTCGCGATAGCTGAGATAGCCCTGGCTTGGAGAGTACTCCAAAATCTTGCGGTCGATGTGCTTCAGCGCATCGAGACCGCATTGAGGAGTAGGTAGGTCTGGCTGACCAATGTTGAGGTGATAAACCTTTACTCCACGTTTCTTTGCTGCGGCAGCCAAAGGAGCCAATTTTCTGATAGGCGACTCTGGCATTTCAAGGCCACGTACTGATATTTCAGGCATCTTAATTTATTTCTTTCTATTAATTTTCTGTATTGATTGTTTGGGTGAACCCACTAATCGCTTGCAAAGATACGCAATTTAGCTGAAATATCAGAAGAACTTAGGGTTAAATTTTATTTTTTGATAAAAAACTCCCTTTTCTGTCGCTCTTCTCCTTTCTTTTTTATAACTTTGCATCTGAAATAAGCAAAAATAATTAACTGTATAAATTAAGGTATAAACAATTATGAGAAGTAGAACAGGTACTTGGTTTACAACTAAAGTGAGATATCAGAAGACTATGGAGGATGGTTCCGAGAAGGTCGTTTCAGAGACATACGTAGTGGATGCATTGAGTTTCACCGAAGCAGAGAGTGCCATTATCGACGAGATGTCTGTATATGTAAGTGGTGAGTTTAAGGTGAGTGGCATCACAAAGTCTAACTATAGTGAGATTTTCTTCAGTGATGTCGATGACGACGACAAGTGGTTCAAGGCCAAGTTGCAGTTTATCACTATAGATGAAAAGACCGAGAAAGAAAAACGTTCCAATACTCTCTATCTAGTTCAGGCAAAGTCTTTGGCTCGTGCCCTCCGTTACATAGACGAGGTGATGGGCAAGACCATGATCGATTATGATGTGATAGGTCTTAACGATACTCCAATCATGGATGTTTTCGAGCATCATGCTGCCTCGGAGAAGAAAGAGGAGAAAAATGATGTTCCTGAATACGAACAACAGGATGCAGAGCAGAAGCCTGCAGAATAACGGGCGCCCTTGACTTTTAGTTTGTGGAATACAACAGCAAAGACTAATAAATATAGGAGACAGAACAATGTATGATGTAAAAGGAAATCTTCATGAAGTGTTGGGCAACTTGCCTGCAGGGGTTCGCCTTGTAGCCATCAGCAAGTTTCATCCTAACGAATATATAGAGGAGGCGTATGCCGAGGGGCAGCGCCTCTTTGGCGAGAGCCATGAACAGGAACTCGCCAAGAAGGTGGAGTCGCTGCCGAAGGATATTGAGTGGCATTTCATTGGTCATTTGCAGACCAACAAGGTGAAGTATATCGCTCCTTACATTTCCATGATTGAGTCGGTTGACAGCTTGAAACTCCTCAAGGAAATCAACAAACAGGCAGCCAAGCACAATCGTGTAATAAAAGTGCTCTTGGAACTTCACATCGCTGAGGAGAATACCAAGTCGGGACTTTCACTAGCTGATTGTAGGGCGTTGTTGGAGGCTGGCGAGTGGCGTGAAATGAAAAATGTGCAGATTTGTGGCTTGATGATGATGGCATCGAATACTGACGACCAGATACAGATAGCCCATGAATTTGAGACGGCTTTCGACTTTTTTAAGGAAATGAAAGCGAAGTATTTCGCTGATGAGCCTGCTTTCTGTGAACGTAGTTGGGGTATGAGTCACGACTATAAGATTGCCGTGCAACATGGCTCCACGATGGTGCGTGTGGGTACCACCATCTTTGGTCCTAGGGTATATTAAAATGATAATAAAAAAGAGGGTGGCATCTTTTATGGATGCTATCCTCTTTTTTTATGGGTTTAATTATAGATGACTTTTTTATTCTTGTTGGTTACATAGAGATGCCCTTTTTGGGGAGTCTTTATTTTCCTGCCTTCCAGGTCGAAATACTCAGTAGGAGTCTTGCCTGCTTTGTCGTTGTTCACAGGGTTTTTGATGCCCGTAGTGTAATCCTTCAGATAATCGAATGTGACATAGCCCGTGGCTTCGTCCTTCATTATGTTATAGAGCGGACGATTTGTTAGGATACTGTGATTCAGTTGTATGGTGGTGAGACTGTTGACATCGATTTCCGCCGTTCCTTCCTTGTAGCTAGGGAATGGGTCGTTCTCAAGGCTTGTCAAGTAATCGGCACTGGTAATCCCTGCGCTGCCTATGTTGGCGCTATTGATGACAAGACCATCAGCTGGTACTACCATCACGCTTGGCTTTCCTGCCGTGTTGTTAGGGTTGTCGTTTAATTGAATGGTAGCTTTGTCGGCATAGTCAATGCGCCAAACGAGGAGTCCATAGCCGGGCAAACTCTTCCACCATCCCTCGTTCTGTATGCTTTGGAGCAGAAGGTATTCTCCAGCCTCGTCGTCGGCGTCTATCTTGTAACTCTTTCGGCTTGTTCCAAAAGGCTCCAGTTTGATTTGCTGTGCTTGGGCTGGTAGGGTAGTGGGCTCTGTCCACCCCATCATATAGCTTTCCCATGCAGAATAAGGACTTGGACAATAGCCGTTGTCGCTATATTCTCCCATATCCATCACAGACCAATATTCTGGTGTCTGGTTGTTTAACTTGGCGGCAGAACTATTGGTGTCGGTAACGTATAAGTCGGGCATTCCCATGGTGTGCGAAAACTCATGACAGAAGAGTCCAATACCATCTAGGTAGTATTCACCTGGCTGAGTGTTCTTGGGTGTCTCATTCAATTCATTGCTGATACCGAAACGGCAGAAATATTTTCCGTCGAGTTGCAATGTCTTGTCTGAAACCTTGCCATTGGCATCCACTTGGACGAAATTATTTGTACCCGACTTAGGCCACAGGCAATCTTCTGAGTTACCGGAATAACTTTCAGAGTAGCCTGCATATATCACATATACCAAATCTACGTATCCATCGCCGTCGGAATCATAATCAGCAAAGTTCACTTGTTCATCTACCGATTGGCAGGCCTCGCTTATCATTTGGGTGTAATTGGCATCATCGCCATCTCCACTATTGTTAGTACCATAATATGCGGATTTTTTGCTCACAGTGACAGGACCAACAATGTCAAACTGGGGGGTGAATTTTTGGTTGCTCATGTCAGAGAAATACTGCTTCACGCCTCCGTAGTAGTGGTGGTCTTCGTCTGTAATGTAGGCAGCTTGGGTTGCTTCAGGTTCTTCCTCGCCAATTTTTCCGTTGAAATAATGGGTGAAAGTGGCTACCGGATCACTGCTCTTGAATTTTACGTCTTGAAATTGCACTAAGATGACCAAAGCCTTAGGGCTACCTAAATGGGGAAAGTAGCTGGGGTAGCCCTTTCCAATGCTTGTCGCCCTGGTGGTCATGAAGACTCTTTCTTGCTTTTGTCGAGCCATCTCAAGCTTTTGTTGGATCATTTTATGCCTTGCCTGCAGTTCCTCTGTTGTTGATATTTCATACTTTCCATCGGCATTCATTTTGAGAGGAGTGCCGTCTAGAAGTGTATAATAGTGGAAATTTTCGTCACCATGTAGAGTCGCCTGTACGATGGTTCCATCGGCCAGAGTCTGTGTGGTGATACCCGGTTTTGCCTTTGCGGCAAAAAGGTTGCTAAAGCCTAGAAAGGCGAGAGCCAAGGAAAAAATGATTTTCTTCATTATCGTAAGCAGGTTATGTTTAAAAATAGAATAAGCTGTTTATTTATAATAATATTGTCCCTTCTTCTGTGTCTGTCGTCCAAACTCGATGGCGTGTTGCGGACAGTGGTGATAACAGGTGAAACAAGTGAGACAATCCTTGTGGTGAAGCCACTCTGGGAAAGCTCCATGGCCACCTTTGATGTCACCTACCGGGCATACGTTGGCGCAAATGCCGCATTTCACGCAGCGATCTTTCTCCACATGGAATCGCTTGTCGGTAATGAGCACGTTCTCGAAGAATCCTCCCACTACCTTGGTGAAGAACCAAGGGATAGGACCCTTCACCAATCTGCTGACACCCTCCTTGCGATTGTATATCTCCTCGCATGCCACTGCCAACTCCTGTGCAGCCTCCTCTTTCTTGCAAATTTCACGCTCCTTGGAATCTACATCCATGAAAGGTAGCCCTACGTAAGACTCTGGCATAATAAGAGAATAGCTGGATGTTACATGAGAAATGCCGATTGCCTGAAGAGATGCATTGGAGGCTATTACATCGTTTAGGTTTTCTATGGTGAGTCCGATGCTGTCGCCTGCCGTGCAGAGGCAGTATACAAAAGTACCATGCCCTTCTTCTGTCGGAAGAGTGCTCTCTTGGGACACCTCTCGTGTTACTTTCATCTGTTTGATAAACTCCCTGACAAGGCGTGGAACTCTCCAACCATGTACGGGGAAAACGAAACCAAGCCGTTCATCCTCCTTGAGATTGAACGGCTCGGCTATATTATGATTGGTATCATCGCCACGCATGTATTGGGCTATGGATACCAATTCTTCGTGTGTAGCGGCCGCCAGTCGAGACGCCGCCCACTTGGTGTTTCCTGTTCCTGAGAAATAGAAAATCATTTGTTTGTTATTTTCTTGAAGCTACAGGGTGCAAATGCTTATTTTTTCTCGTTCATCACACCCTCGATATAGATGCGAGACATCTCTACGTTGCCATTGGTGCGAATGGTGACGCTCTTCTTGAAATGGCCCGGGAACATACCTTTGCCATTATAGGTTACGCTGATTTGTCCCTTCTGACCAGGAGCGATAGGCTGCTTGGTGTAAGAAGGTACTGTGCAACCGCAACTAGCAATGGCTTGATTGATAACGAGAGGCTTGTTGCCTACATTGGTGAAGGTGAATGTCGCCTTCTGTACAGGGGCACTCTCGTCGAAAGTTCCGAAATTGTGAACCACTTTGTCAAACTTGATTTCTGCTTGCGCTGAGGCTGTGGCAACGAGTGCCAGGAGCATAGTCAATGTCAGTATGATCTTTTTCATTTTCATTTCCTTTCTATTGTCTTTATAACTCTTCTATAGTCTTTTACAACTCTTTTTGCTAAATTCGATGCAAAAGTACATATAAAGTTTATAATAGAGCTACTTTTTTACATTATTTTATATATTTCTTCAGAAATTGCCCCGTCAGGCTTTCCTTGCAGGCTGCCACTTCCTCTGGTGTGCCTGTCACCACGACGTTGCCTCCCTTGTCGCCTCCCTCTGGTCCGAGGTCTATGATATAGTCGGCGCACTTGATGACGTCGAGGTTATGTTCGATGACCACCAGCGAGTGTCCACGCTCTATCAGTGCGTCGAAGGCATGGAGTAGGCGCTTGATGTCGTGGAAGTGCAAACCGGTGGTCGGCTCGTCGAAGATGAAGAGCGTTGGCTCCTGTTCCTCCTTGCCGATGAAGTAGGCGAGCTTCACGCGCTGGTTCTCGCCGCCGGAGAGGGTGCTGGAGTTTTGTCCGAGTTTGATGTAGCCGAGACCAACCTCTTGCAATGGACGGAGACGGCTCACGATGACGCGGCAACTGTCGAAGTCGCCGTCGTTGTGTTGCAACTTCTCGTCGCTGAAGAACTCGATCGCCTCGTTCACGGTCATGTTGAGCACGTCGTTGATATCCTTGCCACCATAGCGCACTTCCAGTATCTCGTGCTTGAATCGCTTGCCTTTGCAGGCTTCGCAGGTCAGAGTGAGGTCTGCCATAAACTGCATCTCGATCGTTACGTAGCCTGCACCCTTGCATTCCTCGCATCGTCCGCCCTCGGTGTTGAAGGAGAAGTATTGCGGGGTGAAGCCCATCTGCTTGGCGAGTGGTTGGTTGGCGAAAAGCGTGCGGATGGCATCGTATGCCTTCAGGTAGGTGGCAGGGTTGCTTCGGGTGCTCTTGCCGATAGGGTTCTGGTCTACGAACTCCACGTGTCGGATGGCATCCACGTCGCCTTCCATCGAGGTATATTCGCCTGGCGCATCCGATACAAGGTCGAGGTGGCGGCGCATGGCAGGGTAGAGGATGCCCTTGATGAGCGAGCTCTTGCCCGAGCCTGATACACCGGTGATGACGGTGAACACGTTGAGTGGTATCTCTACGTCGATGCCACGCAGGTTGTTCATTCTCGCTCCCTTGATGTCGATGTGGCGGTTCCAGGCACGATGGCTCGTAGGGCAAGGTATCTCTTCTGCATGGGTGAGATACTTGATGGTGTAGCTCTCTGGATATTTCTCCAGCAGTGCCTTCTGTTTTTCAGGGTCGGTGGTCGAGTATTCTGATGATGGACCGGCGTAGACCAGTCGTCCGCCCAGTCGTCCGGCGTCAGGACCGATATCGATGAGATAGTCGGCGGCACGCATGATTTCCTCGTCGTGCTCCACCACTACCACGGTGTTGCCCAGTTCCTGCAACTCTCTGAGCACCTTGATGAGTCGGTCGGTGTCGCGACTGTGCAGTCCGATGCTAGGCTCGTCAAGGATGTAGACGCTGCCCACGAGCGACGAACCGAGGTTGGTGGTCAAGTTGATGCGCTGGCTCTCGCCACCGGAGAGGGTGTTGGAGAGACGGTTGAGGGTGAGATAACCCAAGCCGACATCGAGCAGGAATTGCAGACGGTGGTTGATTTCGGTGAGCAGTCGCTTGCCTATTTCTTTCTCGTGGTCGGTGAGCTCCAACTTGTCGAACCAAGCCTTGAGGTTGACCACCGACATCTCCACGAGCTCGGTGATGCTTCGTCCGCCAATCTTCACGTAGTTGGCTTCCTTCTTGAGTCGGGTGCCATGACAGTCTGGGCAGACGGTCTTGCCACGGAATCGGCTCAGCATCACTCGGTATTGAATCTTGTATTGGTTTTCTTTCACCATCCGGAAGAACTCATCGATGCTCACACGGTCGTGTGGATCGCGGTCCTTCTCGTTGGGTAGTCCATGCCACAGCCAGTCTTTCTCCTTCTGGGTCAGCTCGTAGTAAGGCTTGAAGATAGGGAAGTGGAAAGGCTCGGCTCGGCGAATGAATTCCTTGAGCCACATGCCCATCTTCTCACCACGCCAACACACCACGCAGCCATCGTATAGGCTCAACGATGTGTTCGGTATGACGAGTTTCTCGTCGATGCCTATCACGCTGCCGAATCCCTCGCAGGTAGGACAGGCACCCAACGGAGAGTTGAAGGCAAACATGTTGTCGGTAGGTTCCTCAAACTTGATGCCGTCTGCCTCGAATCGGGTGGAGAAATCGTAGCTGATTTTGCTTGGTAAGAAGAGCAATCTACAAGCACCATCGCCCTCGTAGAAGGCAGTCTCGGCGGAATCCATCAGTCGGCTGATGTCATCCTTCTCGTCGCTTACCGAGGCACGGTCGATGACGAGGAAGATTTCCTCGTCCATTTGCTGCATCTTTTCTTTCAACGCTTCGCCGCTCGATTCCAAGAGAGCCTTGTCGGCAGATTCAAGGAAATCCTCGATGCGTACGAACTCCCCCTTTTCTAGGATTCGGGCGTAACCTTCCTGGATATACATCTCCAACTGCTTACTGAGGCTGCGCCCCTCCACCACGTGGATAGGGGCGAGGATGACGAACTTGGTGCCCTTGGAGTACTGCCGGGTGCAAGCGAGCACATCCTCGGTGGTGTGTCGCTTCACCTCCTGTCCGCTTATGGGCGAATAGGTCTTGCCGATGCGGGCGTAGAGCAATCGGATATACTCGTAGATCTCTGTGCTGGTGCCCACGGTGGAACGAGGATTTCGGGCTATTACCTTTTGCTCGATGGCGATGGCTGGCGGCAACCCCTTGATGAAGTCGCACTCTGGCTTGCTCATTCGTCCGAGAAACTGGCGGGCATACGATGACAATGATTCCACGTAGCGACGCTGTCCCTCGGCATAGAGCGTGTCGAAAGCCAACGAAGATTTACCCGACCCGGAGACACCCGTGATGGCAACAAACTTGCCCTGTGGTATCTTTACGTCGATGTTCTTGAGGTTGTTGGCTCTAGCGCCCTTGATCTCTATATATTTTTCCTTAGCCATTTCTTTTTGTTAATTATTCATAGAAAAACTCCTGACTCCTAATTCCTAACTTCTAACTATTCATGATGATAAGGCTCACCTTTTATAATTGTACATGCGCGATAGAGCGCCTCGGTGAAGATGAGACGCACCATCTGGTGGGAGAAGGTCATCTTGGAGAGCGAAATCTTTTCGTTGGAACGGTTGTAGACTGCCTGCGAGAATCCATAGGGACCACCGATGACGAAGACGAGTCGGCGGGCCGTGGCCTGCTTGCGCTCCAGCCACTTGGCAAACTCGATGCTTCGGAACTCCTGTCCGTGCTCATCCATCAGCACCACGGTGTCGGAAGGCAGAATCTGCTTCAATATCAGCTCGCCCTCACGCTCCTTCTGCTGTTGCTCGCTGAGGCTCTTGGTGTTCTTCAGCTCCGGGATGGTGGTGATGCTGAAAGGCATGTAGTGGGTGATGCGCTCGGCATAGTCCTTGATGCCGGCGATGAAATGCTTGTTGACGGTCTTGCCGACCAATATGAGTTCTGTCTTCATGATTCTTCATTCTCCTTCTTCACTTCCTCATCCCCATAGTATCCCGTTCCGATGCGTTTCGGATTTTTCGGGAACCAACCCTTCTCGCAGCGATGACGCTGTTCGAAGAGTTCGCCGATGCTCCAGAGGCTTGAGGCACCTACCACGCCATGAAGTGCTGATATTAGGACATTCTCTATCAGGAAGGCGGCGGCGATGGTGCCGATGCCCACGACGAGGAACACCCACCAATATTTAGTGCCTGTATAGTACTCAGTCTTCAATACGATAGGGTGGAAGAGCCCAATCACCAGAAATGTGCATACGGCGATGATGATGCCGGTATAATGTAGTTCCATATCTTTACCTTATTATAATTATATTTATGATATTGATGTTATATGCAATGTTGATGATATTATATTGTCAAATATTTGCCTAAATCTATTTACGTTTCTGTTTCAATGTGCAAAAATACAAAAAAAACTTTATTCTTGCCTTGTTTCTCAAATAATTTATATATCTTTGTAGGCAAATAGCGGAATATAACGCTGTTTTCGGGCACAAGCCCCCAGTAAATAGATGTCTTAATTATAAAAAATAGATAACATAATTATAACAACAAGATAAAGACTATGGCTAATAACGCAGAATTAATCAAGCAGTGTGAGGAAAGAGCACAGCAGTGGCTCACTCCTGCTTTTGACGAAGAAACCCGTAAGGAAGTAAAGGCAATGCTCGACGCTGAGGATAAGTCAGCCCTCGTAGATGCCTTCTATCAGAACTTGGAGTTTGGTACAGGTGGTTTGCGTGGCATCATGGGTGCCGGTACTAACCGCATGAACAAGTATATCGTTGGTATGGCCACACAGGGCTTCGCCAACTACATCCACAAGGCTTTCCCAGGTCAGGAAGGTCTCTCTGTTGTCGTAGGTCACGACTGCCGCAACAACTCTCGTCTCTTCGCAGAGACCGTTGCCGCAATCTTCTCTGCCAACGGCATCAAGGCTTATCTCTTCGAGAGCCTTCGCCCTACACCAGAGATTTCTTTCGCCATCCGTGAGCTCGGCGCCAAGGCTGGCGTCAACGTTACCGCTTCCCACAACCCTAAGGAGTACAATGGCTACAAGGCTTACTGGGAGGATGGTGCTCAGGTTCTCGCTCCTCATGACACAGGTATTATCGAGGAGGTGAACAAGGTGAAGATCGAGGACGTGAAGTTCGAGGCTAATTGGGACTTGATCAAGATTATCGGTGGCGAGGTAGACTACGACTACATGACAGCCGTTCACACAGCCATGATCGACCAGGATGTCATCAACCGCCAGAAAGACCTCAACATCGTTTACTCTGCCATGCACGGAACAGGTCGTGTCATCGTACCTCTTTGCCTCCGTTCTTGGGGTTTCCAGAACATCAACGTGGTGCCAGAGCAGATGGTTGTGGATGGTAACTTCCCAACTGTTGTTTCTCCTAACCCTGAGAACCCAGAGGCTATGACCCTCGGTATGAAGCTCGGTACTAAGTTGAACGCCGACCTCGTTGTCGCAACCGACCCAGACGCCGACCGTCTTGCCATCGTTTGCCGTGACGACAAGGGCGAGTGGATGATCATCAATGGTAACCAGACAGCCATGATGTTCTGCTACTACATCATCGAGAACAAGAAGAAGCTCGGCAAGCTCAAGCCAACCGACTTCCTCGTGAAGACCATCGTAACCACAGAGGTAATCGCCGAGATTGCCAAGAAGAACCATGTGGAGCTCCGCGACTGCTATACCGGTTTCAAGTGGATTGCTCGTGAGATTGCCATCTCTGAGGGCAAGCAGGATTACATCGGTGGTGGTGAGGAAAGCTTCGGTTTCTTGCCATACGATAAGGTACGCGACAAGGATGCTCCTGCTTCTATCTGCCTTATCTGCGAAATCGCTGCATGGGCTAAGGACCAGGGCAAGACCCTCTACGACCTCTTGATGCAGATTTATGCAGAGTATGGCTTCAGCAAGGAGTTCACTGTCAACGTGGTACGCCCAGGTAAGACTGGTGCCGACGAAATCAAGCAGATGATGTCCGACTTCCGTGCCAACCCTCCTAAGGAGTTGGGTGGCAGCAAAGTGGTTACTTGGAAGGACTACCAGAGTCTTGAGGCTAAGCACATCGACGGTAGCGTGGAGAAACTCAACATGCCTACCACAAGCAATGTGCTCCAGTGGTTCTGCGATGACAATACCAAGGTGAGCGTTCGCCCATCAGGTACAGAGCCTAAGATTAAGTTCTATATCGAGGTGAAGGATCCTTCATTCAAATGCGCTGGCTGCTACAACCGTTGCACCAAGGCTGCAGAGGAGAAGATCGAGGCTATCAAGAAGAGCTTGGGCTTGAACTAATTGATTAGAGATTGCTTTCAAGATATTTAAGAAGTAAGATGGAGTGCTTCGGCTGAGAATGCTGGGGCACTCTTTTTTCTCTTTATCCGTGTGAACTGTTGCCATTCCTTTTACATAATTCACGGATTTCAAGAAAAACTTAGACAATAGTTGAGTTTTCTGCTGTTTTTTGTGTATCTTTGCAGCCAAATTCATAAAGTTCTCTCTTTAGAGGAATAGGAGTATTAACTTAACTAATTGGATATGAGTAATATGAAGACCATCGCCTGCTTGTTGTTGGAACTGGGAATGTGCCATGCTTCCGTGATGGGACAGGCGCAACATAAGGCGGTAAACATAGGCGTAGGCGTCAATCACCATACTGCCGACTCTACACTTTATAGCAGTGGCAACCTTGCTCTCTTCGGTGCAGTCGATACTTTGCGTGGCGTGCAGATAGGTGCTTTCTCTAGTGTCGTACGCAATCAGATGCGTGGTGTCAACATCGCAGGCGTGATGAATGCCGGGGGCAAGGATATGCGTGGTGTGCAGATTTCGGGTGTCACCAATGTGCTGACCAAGGGCAATGGCTTGCAACTCTCGCTCTTTAGCAATATGTCGGCAACCCCTTTTCGTGGCATTCAGTTCACAGGACTGTCGAATGTCTCGATGGGTATGAAACGAGGCATCCAGGTGGCTGCCTCCAATGTCTGTTCCTCGAATATGAGAGGTGTGCAGCTGGGTGGCTATAACTATGCCGATACCTTGAGCGGCTCGCAGTTTGGACTGGTGAATGTCTGCGTGAGCCATCCTCGTGGTGTGCAGTTTGGCATCATCAACTATAGTCGCGATACCGTGGCCCACAAGATTGGTCTCGTGAATGTGAATCCCAAGACTCGCATCGATTTGATGGCTTTTGGAGGTTCAGCCAACAAAATGAACGTAGCTGTGCGCTTTCGAAACCGTAGCACCTATAATATAATAGGTGTAGGTACCCATTACTTTGGGTTGGACGAGCGATTCTCGGGAGCTCTCTTTTATCGTATCGGACAATACTTTCAACTCTCACCTCGATTCTCGTTGAGCGGTGACCTGGGTTATTTTCACGTGGAGTCGTTTGAGGAAAATTCCAACGACCGACCAGAGCGTCTCTATTCAGTGCAGGCTCGTGTAAACGCCGACTATCAGTTGGGCAAACACTTGAGCGCCTTTGCTTCGGTGGGTTATGGCGATACCCGTTATTACAATCACTCTCGCCGTTATCGTCAGCGTGCCATCTTTGAGGCAGGATTGGCTTTCCGCTTCGACCGTAGTTACCAGCATGTTCCTTCTGTTCCAAAGAATAAGGAATACGACATGGAGGCTTGGAAGGATGGCACCATCTTTGCCTATGATGACCCTGAGCGACAGAAGAAGCATCCATGGAAGGCTGCTTTGGAGGCTTTCGCCATCAACGTGGGCGTGCAGTGTTTCGATCAGTTTGTGATGAGTGAGGATTTCGCCAAGATTTCCTTCCATAGCATCAAGCATAATATAGAGACGGGCTTCGTGTGGGACAACGACCAGTTCTCCACCAACCTCTTTGCTCATCCTTATCATGGTGGTCTCTACTTCAATGCGGCACGTTCCAATGGCATGAACTTCTGGGAGTCGGTACCTTACAGTTTCTGTGGAAGTTTGATGTGGGAGACTACTTGCGAGATAGAGCCACCTGCCATCAACGATTTGATGGCCACCACATTTGGCGGTGTGTGCATCGGCGAGGTAACTTATCGTATCAGTGATTTGGTGTATGACGACCATCTGAGAGGTTTCCCTCGTTTCTTGCGAGAGTTCTTGGGCACCTTGATTTGTCCTATCAAGGGGCTGAACCGTATCTTGAGTGGTGACGCATGGCGAGTGAGAGGCAAGTACTATAAGTATCACGACTACAATCGTATCCCTATCTCTTTTGCCGCATCAGCAGGCTATCGCTATCTTGCAGACAACAACAGCTTCTTTAGGGGAGAGGGCAATCCATACGTGCGCTTCAACGTGATATATGGCGATTTGTTCAATGAGGAAACTACTAAACCTTACGACTACTTTACTGCCGATGTCACTTTCGGATTGAGCAGTAACCAACCGCTCATCACGGGTGTCCACTTGCTTGGTAGGCTTTGGAGTGTGCCTGTGACCATTTCCAAGAATATGGAAGCAGAGTTTGGTATCTTCCAACACTTCAACTATTATGACTCCCAACCCGTGAAGGATGGAACTAGCTTGGTGCCTTATCGCATCTCGGAGGCAGCATCCTTTGGCCCTGGTTTCATCTATCGTTTCCCGAAGATTGGCAATCTTACCAAGTTGGAGCAGCGCATCTTCCTAGATGGCATCTTGTTGGGCGGTAGTTTGAGTGATTATTATCACGTGATAGACCGTGACTACAACATGGGTAGTGGTTATAGTGTGAAGGCCAGCAGCGTGATGGAGTTTGGCAAGATAGGCAGCTTCAGCATCGGTGCCGACTATTATCGCATCTTCACTTGGAAGGGATACGAAGGCAAGGACTTGGAAACAACCGATCCGCTCTATCTCAACGCACAAGGCGACAAGGGAAATGCCTCGTTGCTGGTACTGAACGCCCGTTTCGTGATGGCGCTTGCCTCGCATCTCAACCTCGACCTGAACGTGTCCAACTATTGGCGTGACACCTATTATAAGTATCATGACAATGTGCAGTCGAAGACTTTCGATGTGAGCATCGGATTGCAATACGCTTTGTAAACACGAGAAAAAGATGGAAAATATCTTGCATGTTTTCCATCTTTTTATTATCTTTGCACCCATATTTCAAAACAATAACATACAATTAACACTCTTATGGGAGGCATTTTCGGAACTATTTCCAAGAAAAGCTGTGTCGCAGACCTTTTCTACGGCACCGACTACAACTCACATCTCGGCACTCGCCGAGGCGGTTTGGCAACCTACTGCGAGGAGAAGGGCTTCGTGCGCTCTATCCACAACCTAGAAAGTTCGTACTTCCGAACTAAGTTTGAACCTACTCTCGATAAGTTTGAGGGGGCAACATCGGGCATCGGCGTCATCAGCGATACTGATGCGCAACCACTCATCATGAACTCTCATCTTGGCCGCTTCGCCATTTGCACGGTTGCCAAGATCGTGAACATCGAAGAACTTACTCAGCACTTGCTCGAAAAGAACATGCACTTTGCCGAGATGTCGTCGGGCAACACCAATCCTACCGAGTTGGTGGCTCTGCTCATCATCCAGGCGAAGAGTTTCAAGGAGGGCATCGAGAATGTGTACCACCACATCAAGGGTTCTTGCACTATGATGATTCTCACGGAGGATGGCATCATCTGCGCCCGTGACAGCTGGGGACGCACGCCACTCATCATTGGTAAGAAGGAGGGAGCCCATGCTGCCAGCAGCGAGACCACCTCGTTCCCGAACCTCGACTATGAGACTGAGTATGAGGTGGGACCTGGAGAGATTGTGAAGATGACCGCCGATGGCATCGAGCAGCTTCGCCCAGCCAACAAGAAGATGCAGGTTTGCTCCTTCCTCTGGGTTTACTATGGTTTCCCAACTTCTACCTACGAGGGCAGAAACGTGGAGGAAGTGAGATTCACGAATGGTTGCAACTTGGCGAAGACCGACGATGTGGAGGTGGATTGCTGTAGCGGTATCCCTGATTCGGGTACGGGTATGGCGATGGGTTATGCGGCAGGCAAGGGTGTGCCTTATCAGCGTTGCATCGCCAAGTACACGCCTACTTGGCCTCGTTCCTTCATGCCTAGCAACCAGAGCATGCGCTCCTTGGTGGCAAAGATGAAATTGATACCTAACAAGGCGATGCTCAAGGGCAAGAGGGTGTTGTTCTGTGATGATAGTATCGTGCGTGGCACGCAGTTGCGTGACAATGTGAAGGTTCTCTTCGACCAAGCTGGCTTGAAGGAGTGCCACATGCGCATCGCTTGTCCGCCATTGGTTTATGCTTGTCCGTTTATCAATTTCACTTCTTCCAAGAGTGCGATGGAGTTGATTACCCGTCGCATCATCGAGAAGTTTGAGGGCGACGCCAACAAGAACCTCGACAAGTATGCCACCACCGATTCGCCTGAGTACAAGAAGATGGTAGCTGAGATAGCTAGAGAGTTGGGCTTGACCACCTTGAAGTTCAACACCATCGAGCAACTAGTTGAAGCCATCGGTTTGCCTAAATGCCAGGTATGTACCCATTGCTTTGATGGAAGTAGCGAGTATACGTTGCATGAGTTGGCTGATGATTAGCATCTTCAATGCTTTTTCGTGCAAACTGTGGGGCTGTGGACGGTTGACTGCCTAGTTAGGGCAGTAAATTGTCTAAGGCTTTGCAGTTTACTGTCTACACTGAGGCTGTGGTGGAAAGAGCATCTTGACGACAGCTTTGCGTTTCCCTCTTCACACTTCACCAATCTCTCGGAATCCTCTGTGTTTATCGGCATTCCGAGAGGTGAAGTGTCAAGAGATACTCTTCACTAGATTAACAACGTGAATGTCAATACGTTACGACGTTCTGGTGAAGAGTGAAGTGTTTTTACTATAGCTTCGTACTCAACGAAGCATATTCCATCAGAACAGCTTGGCTATGGCCTCGGCTGCCCTACCTTTATATATATGTACCTCGGACACCGGCTTATAGTCGAAATCCTTGAAGCTCAAGAGCTGAACGGCTGCAAACTCATGATCTTCCGAAATACAAGCTTCCAGTTTCACATTTCCCATTCCGATGGCAGAAACTGGATTCTTGCTGATAGCTTCCTCCACGTTTTCAGGCTCAGTGAAGAGGATGTTTTCCAATCGGCGACCATCCTCTGCCGAATATTCGTTTTCCTTTACTTTGATAGCACTATTTGTTGGCATATAGACAAGCTTGACGCTCAGTCCCAAAAAGCCTTTCTTTACTTTGATTTCGTCGAGTGACATCACTGTGGCACCCATTTCCATATGTTGTATCTTAGCCATAATTCTTCTTTATCTTTATATGAATCTGTTTTTTCTAATTTGTTGGATTGCATAGGTATACGACAATCCCTCGCAAAACCTTTCTGAGCCTTGCGAAACATGAAGTATTGAATGATAAAAAGAAAAAGCTAACAGCGAAGATGCCGCAGGCAAATGACATAATACTTGCTGGCGACATCAAAGTGGATAGGAGCACTCTCCAAGCGGAAAGGCTCGTAGCCACCAAATACGGCGGATAAAAGGGATGATAAAACTCGGATTCTATTAAAAAGCAATCTACTTGCACCTGCCTGGGAGTGAATGTTGCCCGATGGCAAGAGCCGCTGAGGGCGACTGCCGCATACCCGATAGGCTGCAACGGAGGCATCCTCCAGCTGGGCTGTCGGTTTGTCTTGCTTGTGGTCAATCTTCACCAGGCGGTCTTTCTTCTCAGAAGATAATTTTGCAAGAGTGTTTTTCTTCTCGGAAGGCAGTTTCGTAAGTCGGTCTTTCTTCGTGTTGTCGGAATACTGCGTGAAGGAATGAGAATCCTGGAGATGGAAAGAATCTGAGGCAGCAGATACTTTACCATAGCCCGAGAAGACCATGGACATCAAGAAAATGATGTATAGTATCAGCTGCCTCATATCCTTATGATAGTATAAAGATGTATAGGTACTGACAAAGATAAGTACCTATACGTCATGATTAGTAACTGCGAGCGATGATGACACGAGCCTTGGCTGGCTTGCCGCTCACCATGTCGACACCTGGAGTCTGCTCGTAAGCGAAAGGTATGCAACGGATGGTAGCCTGTGTGTCCTCCTTGATCTTAGCCTCGGTCTCGGCTGTACCGTCCCAGTGGCAGAGGAAGAAGCCGCCGTCCTTCACACGCTTCTTGAAGTCCTCGTAGTTGTCGCACTCGTATACATGAGCGTCACGGTAAGCACGAGCTTTCTCGAAGATGTTCTTCTGGATGTCTTCGAGTAAGTTCTTCACGCGCTCCACGATGCCGTCGAAGCTGACGTTCTCCTTCTCCAAGGTATCACGACGCATAATCTCGATGGTGTTGTTCTCCAAGTCACGGCCACCCATGGCGAGACGTACAGGTACACCCTTCAACTCATAGTCGGCGAATTTGAAGCCTGGGCGCTTGGCGGTGTTGTCGTCGTACTTCACGCTGATGCCCAACTCACGGAGCTGGTCGATGACAGGCTGAAGCTTGGCTGTAATCTGAGCCAACTGCTCCTCACCCTTGTTGATAGGCACGATAACCACCTGGATAGGAGCCAACTTAGGAGGCAAAACGAGACCGTTGTCATCGCTGTGAACCATGATGAGGGCACCCATCAATCGGGTGGATACACCCCAAGAGGTAGCCCATACATACTCAGGCTTGTTCTCCTTGTTGAGGTAAGTTACGTCGAAACTCTTTGCGAAGTTCTGGCCCAAGAAATGGGAAGTACCGCTCTGCAAAGCCTTGCCATCCTGCATCATCGCCTCGATGGTGTAAGTGTTGAGGGCACCGGCGAAACGCTCAGTCTCACTCTTCACACCCTGCAATACAGGCACGCCCATGTAGTTTTCGGCAAAATCGGCGTAAACCTTCAACATCTCCTGAGCCTTAGCCTCGGCCTCTTCCTTGGTGGCGTGGGCTGTGTGACCCTCCTGCCAGAGGAACTCGGATGTACGGAGGAATGGACGGGTACGCATCTCCCAGCGCATCACGTTACACCACTGGTTGCAGAGGATAGGGAGGTCGCGCCAAGAGTGGATCCAGTTCTTGTATGTGTTCCAGATGATGGTCTCAGAAGTAGGGCGGATGATGAGCTCCTCGTCAAGTTTGGCGTTAGGGTCTACCTCCACTTCCTTGCCGTCTTCTGTGGCACGGAGGCGATAGTGGGTAACCACGGCACACTCCTTGGCGAAACCAGCCACGTGCTCAGCCTCACGAGAGAAGAAGCTCTTCGGGATGAGGAGAGGGAAGTATGCGTTCTGTACACCTGTCTTCTTAAACATCTTGTCGAGTTGCTGCTGCATCTTCTCCCAGATGGCGTAACCGTATGGTTTGATGATCATACAACCACGAACTGGAGACAATTCAGCGAGATCTGCCTTTACCACCAAGTCGTTGTACCACTGACTGTAGTTGTCAGCGCGCTTGGTCAAATTCTTAAGTTCTTTAGCCATTTTTACTTAATTCTGTATTTTAATTTTATTCTTATCTTTATATAATTAAGGTGTAGGAGCATAAGGGAGCGTTATCGACCTCTTGAATGTAGCCTTTTAGGGATTTCCCACCATCTAATAGGAGAATTCCTTGCTGCATTTATGCAAATACACTTAAATTTGCATGCAAAAATACAAAAAAATATTAGAAAACTCTCCATTATGGAGAAAAAAGAGTTATCTTTGCAATTAAATAACAAAAATATAGGAGATTTAGAAATGAAAAAGATGAATTTTGCAGTAGCAGGCCTTTCTCTCTGCTTGCTTTTGGGTTCTTGTGGTAACAATCAGGGCAATGGTGGTCTCATCGGCGCTGGTGCCGGTGCTGCGCTCGGTGGCGTGGTCGGCGGTTTGCTCAACAATAGCCATCATGGCACGGGTGCTCTCGTTGGTGCTGCCATCGGTGCAGCCGTAGGTGGTGGAGCTGGAACTCTCATCGGTAAACATATGGATAAGGTGAAGAAGCAGGCTGAGCAGATTCAGAACGCTCAGGTGGAAACTGTGACCGATGCCAACGGTTTAGATGCAGTTAAGGTGACTTTCGACTCTGGCATTCTTTTCCAGACCAACAAATATGATCTCAATGCCAATGCCAAGAATGATTTGGCAAAGTTGGCTACCACTTTGAAGCAGAACACCGACTGCGACGTTGCTATCATGGGATATACTGACAATACAGGCAACGACGGCATCAACTTGCCTCTGAGCCAGAACCGCGCCAAGTCGGTATACAACTACTTGTCTTCTTGTGGCGTGACCGATAAGCAAGTGAAATCAGTAGAGGGCAAGGGCTCTACCAACCCTGTGGCTGACAATAGCACAGCAGCTGGTCGCCAGGCCAACCGTCGTGTAGAGGTATATCTCTATGCTAGTCAGGCAATGGTGAATGCTGCCAACAATGGTACTTTGAAATAATGAAGAAAGTCAAGAATATTATAAGATGGGTGGTGGTGCTGTTTTTCAGTACCACCATTCTTGCTGTAGTGGCCTATCGTTTCATCCCTGTGTATCTTACACCTTTGATGATTATCCGTTGCTTCCAGCAAGTGGCTGATGGAGAAAGTGTTACCCTGCATCATCACTGGATTTCACTCAACAAAATGTCACCTCACATGCCTGTGGCGGTGATGGCGAGCGAGGATGCCCGTTTCCTCAAGCATCATGGCTTCGATTTCAATGCCATCGAGAGTGCAGCCAAGAACAATGCTCGTGGTGGCAAGGTGCATGGAGCCAGTACCATCAGTCAGCAGACTGCCAAGAACGTGTTCCTCTGGCCGGGGCGCTCCTGGACCCGCAAGGGATTCGAGGTATATTTCACTTTCCTCATCGAACTGATGTGGAGCAAGCAGCGCATCATGGAGGTTTATCTCAACAGCATAGAGATGGGGCCGGGCATCTATGGTGTGGATGCCGTGGCAGAGTATCATTTCAATAAGAAAGCCCAGGACCTTTTCCGTGGAGAGTGTGCCTTGATAGCTGCCACCTTGCCTAATCCACGCAAATATAGTTCGCTTCATCCAAGCGAATATATGCGCAAACGCCAGCGGCAGATAGAGCATCAGATGAAGTTTATCCCAGCTTTCCCTCGTGAGGGTGAGGATATAAACCCAGCCACCGCCGTTGGAGGATACAGGGGAAAATAATAATTTTGCTTAGTGCTTAATGTTCGATGTTTGCTTGAAGAAAACTAAATGTCAAACAGGCTTGAAGGGAATTTATACATTAAGCACTAAGCATTAAACATTGAATAATGGATTTACTGAAAGACTTGAATGAATCGCAGCGAAAGGCTGTGGAATATATCGACGGACCTTCGCTGGTGATTGCGGGTGCAGGTTCGGGCAAGACTCGTGTGCTCACCTATAAGATTGCCTATCTCCTGAGTCAGGGGATGAAACCATGGAGCATCATGGCGCTTACCTTTACCAATAAGGCGGCAAAGGAGATGAAACAGCGTATAGGCAAGTTGGTGGGCGACGACCTAGCCCAGTATCTCTATATGGGTACCTTTCACAGCATCTTTTCGCGCATTCTTCGTGCCGAGGCTGAGCACATAGGTTTCAACAACAACTTTACCATTTACGATGAGTCTGATTCCCGTTCTCTCATCAAGGCCATCGTGAAGGAGATGGGACTCAGCGACAAAAATTACAAGCCTGCTGCCGTACATGCTCGCATCTCGATGGCGAAGAACTGTTTGCAAACAGCTGAGATTTATGAGAGCGACCAAGATAATTATATTAAGGACAAACGTGCCAACATGCCAGAGATAGGTAAGATTTATCGTGCCTACGTGCAACGCTGCAAACAGGCGAACGCCATGGATTTCGACGACTTGCTGATGCTTACCTTTCAACTCTTCCGCGACCACGAGGACATCCGAAGAAAATATGCCGACCGTTTTGACTATATCTTGGTGGATGAGTATCAAGACACCAACAAGGTGCAGATGAACATCGTGATGCAACTCTGCAAGGAGAAGATGCGAGTGTGCGCTGTGGGCGATGATTCCCAGAGCATATACAGTTTCCGTGGAGCTAACATCGATAATATTCTCAACTATCAGCACCAATTGGAGGGTACTAAGCTCTTCAAACTCGAACAGAACTACCGTTCAACCCAAACCATTGTCGAGGCTGCCAATAGCCTCATCAAACACAACCGCAACCAAATACCTAAGGATGTGTTCAGTGAGAATGCAAAGGGGGAGAAAATTCAATACCAACCAGCCTACAGCGATAAGGAAGAGGCTGTAATCGTGGCGAAAGACGTGAATCGCATCAAACGACAAGAACAATGTGAGTATAGCGATTTTGCCATCCTCTATCGTACCAATGCACAGAGCCGAAGCTTCGAGGAAGAATTTCGCAAGCAAGGCATTCCTTATCGTATCTATGGCGGTCTGAGTTTCTATCAACGTAAGGAAATCAAGGACATTATTGCTTATTTCCGTCTTGTCGCCAACCCAGATGACGAGGAGGCTATCAAGCGCATCATCAACTATCCGGCTCGTGGCATAGGTGCCACTACCGTGGCGAAGATTGCCGATTGTGCCCATCAAAACGAGGTAAGTTTCTGGGAGGTGATAGGCGAGCCTGCCCATTATGGCTTGAATGTGAACAAGGGTACCCTCACTAAGCTTGACACTTTCAGATCGCTCATTCAGTCGTTCATCGAACGTTCGCATACCAATGATGTCTATGAGCTGGGCGACGCCATCATCAAGGAAAGTGGAATCAGTGGAGACATCATGTCGGGCAAGGATGCCGACGACTTGGCTCGCCAGGAAAACCTGGAGGAGTTCCTTAGCGGCATGTCGACCTTTGTTGAGGAGCGAAGGGAGGAGGGGCGCATGGATGAGGCTTTCCTTAATGATTATTTGCAGGATGTCGCCTTGCTCACCGATGCCGACAGTGACGGTGACAAGGACGAGCCTCGTGTATCGCTCATGACGGTGCATGCTGCCAAGGGCTTGGAGTTTCCTACGGTATTTGTGGTAGGTTTGGAAGAGAATATCTTCCCAAGCCCAATAGCCGCCGTGTCTCCAAGGGAATTGGAGGAGGAGCGTCGATTGCTTTACGTGGCGATAACGCGTGCCGAGAAACACTGTATCCTCACTAATGCCAAAAATCGTTGGCGCTATGGCAAGATGGAATTCGACAATCCTAGCCGATTCATCGATGAGATTGATAGCAGTTTGATAGATTGCCATGAGGAGGGGGGCGCTAGCTTTGGTGGTTCGACAAGTGGATATGGTGGAAGAATGCCGTGGGATAGACCTGTCTCTCGTCCTGTAGCTACACAGTTTATGGCAGATCCTAAACCTTCCTATACGTCTCGAACAAACGAGAGTTCTCGTTCTGTGCGTTCTGAAGCTAATTTCAAATCGGTTAGAGCATTGAATGCCGCTCGTCGTGTTTTGGGAACATCTACCGCTTCACCTAGTGCGTCGTCGGCTAGCCTTTCTGCATCCTCTAGCTCAGCTGGAGGAAATTTGAGAGAAGGAATGAAAATCGAGCATCAGCGCTTTGGAGTAGGAACCATTCTGAAACTGGAAGGCTCGGGCGAGAATGCCAAGGCTACCGTGGAGTTTGTTCATTCGGGCACGAAACAGCTTCTCTTGAAGTTTGCTAAGTTTACGATTATAGGATAAGAATGACTTGGCAGAGTAAAGTAAAATATGATGGGGATATACGAATAAAGCCTCCCTTAGCCGTTGGGCTAGGGGAGGCTTTTTGTTGGATTGCTTCCTTTATAAGGCTTCATCGTCAGGACGTTGTATTTGTGGTTGCGCCTTGGGCTTGGTCTTGAGGAAGAGCTTTTTCTTCTTGAGCCATGCAGCCTTGCGCTTTTCGTATTCCTCACGATGTCGTTCTAGAAAATTGTCTGCCATAATGTATGTTACGATTGAAACAAACTTTTATTTCTCCTTGAACTTACTATATATCACCTTGATTTGGATAGGACTCGTTTCCTTGCCACTGCTGTCGGTAGTAATCTTGCCTTTTACCAGTCGGGTAGAGGTGAGAGCCATGTCGTGATTTATCTTGGTGATAACCGTTGAAGAGTTCTGCGTGCTCGTTGTCAACTTAACAGGAATCAGAGCCACCTTGTTCCAATTTTCGCTTTTTCCTTTGAGCTTGTACATCGCCGAAACGAGATTGGCAATGTTGCTGAAGGTGTATGCGTTCTTTACACCGGTGGAACTGCTGTTGTATGATGATACGAATGAGGTTCGGTTATCGATGACCTTTGCTTCCTCGAAGAACGATTTCAAGCTGTCTGCCTGTACCATCAAGATGGTGGATGGTGTATCAAACTGATATTTGTTGTCGGCATCCTCGTTGTTCAGGCGTGGGAAGGTGATCGTTGCTGTGTTCAGCGTGTCCTTCTCGTGTCCCTTCATGATGTCCTCGACAGGGAGGGTGGCGAGGGTGAAAATACCAGCAGGTGACTTCAGATATGTGCAGTTCTCGTCGGCAGCCATCTGGTGTAGACGCTCTTTGGCATTGGTGATCTTGTTGAGCTGCAACACTTCCTCTGTACCGTCGAATCGGTTGTAGCCGTAGCTCACGGCGGTGCTGTCTGAGCCATCCTTTGCCTTTACGGTCTTGTGGCGAGTCCAGTAGAACTGAATCTCGGTATTCCAAATGTTGGCTACGTTGCCTACACCGCCCACGTTCTTGATATAGAAGCCTGGGCAAACATTGTGTAGAAATCTATAGTTTGTTTTGAAATACTCTGGATGAGCCTCGTAAGTCTGGAGAATGTAGCTGCCATAGTTCTTATAGGTCGTGCCATCCTTGGTGTAAGGCTTGTTGAGGTATATCTTGAAATATTTCACCCCAGTCTTGTTGCACAGGTTGTAAGTGGCAGTGCAGGGATAGTTGTTCTCGCTCACCCATCCATGCTCGAAGGCATCATAATTAGAATAGTATTCCTCGTCCTCGGTCATGGGCTTGGTCATCTCGTAGGCAGCTACCTTCATTGGGGCAATGGAGTCTCCATAGGTGCTGCTATAGGAAACCAGAATGTAGCAAGAGTCTGCCTCCAAATTTCCATTGTTGGCAGCCTTGATGTATGACAAGGTATCGACATCGAACGAAGGCAATACGCCAAACTGGGTCATGTAGTCGCCAGTAATGTAGTTGCCAGTCTCTGGATCTTTTACCTTTCCGATGAGCCCTGAGTTGCTGCGGCTGAGCACAGAATCTGGTACATACGATTCGGTGGTGACATTATACAATGCACTCGAAATGTAGATGTTGTCTACGTCGTTGGTGACAGAGCCGCCTATGTTATCTGTGGTGTCATCACAGGCAGCAAACGTCAGTGCTGCTATTACTAATGCTGTAAAAAGTTTTATAATTTTCATTATCCTTGTTATGTGTCTCTGTTGTCGGAATTATTCTGCGTCAGGACAAACCTTGTTGATGAAATCAGCGTAAGGCTCAGCGAAATCATCACCAGGGAATAGAAGCAATGGCTTGTTCTTCTCCTTGGCGTATTCGATGAGTGTAGGAGTAGCTCCGGCTTCAGCCTCCACTACACCGTCGCTGTAGTCGATGGCAAGCTTGCCCAGCTCGGTGAAGTCGAAATCGCTCTTGTATCCGTCGAGCAGTTCGGCCTTTGCGTCCCTGAAATCCACGCAGCGCTTGAAATTCTCTCCCAATTCGCCCTTGAGCTCATTGGTATATAAAGAGGTTATTACTTTTGATTCGGCGAAAGAAGGCTCCTCGCTGTAGGCTGTCTTTACATAGAAAGGCACCACGCAACTTGCCCATCCTTGACAAACTATGACATCAGGCTGCCAACGTAATTTTTTCACCGTCTCCAACACGCCACGTGCGAAGAATATGGCACGCTCACCATTGTCGGCGTATTCTACGCCTTTCTCGTCGGCTCCCATCTGGCGACTCTTGAAATAGTCGTCGTTGTCGATGAAATAAATCTGCTGTCGTGTTGTCGGTATAGATGCAACCTTGATGATAAGAGGGTGGTCTGTGTCATCGATGATAAGGTTCATACCAGACAGGCGAATGACCTCGTGCAACTGTCCACGACGCTCATTGATGGTGCCCCATTTAGGCATAAAGGTGCGAATCTCAAAACCAGCTTCCTGCATCTTCTGAGGTAGTTCGCGTCCCATGATAGACATGTGGGTCTCGGCTACATATGGGTCGATCTCCTGATTGATAAAAAGTACTTTCTTTGCCATAAAATTTAAATTTTATTCTTACGAATTACGTGCAAAGGTACAAAAAAAACTTCAAATTACGGCATTTTCTTGGCGAAATTGAAGAATTTCGGCTTTTATTCGCATATTTTTAGGTTTTTTCTTTCTCATTTGAGAAAAAAGTTGTTATTTTGCACTCGGAAAACAGATTAAGAAGATGAAAGTATTCAATAAGATTGTTGACCTCCAGAACGAACTCTTCGATGTTCGCAAGGAGGGTAAGGAAATTGGCCTCGTGCCAACAATGGGTGCACTTCATGAGGGTCACGCCTCTCTCATCAAGCGCAGTGTCAAGGAAAATGGCGTAACAGTTGTATCGGTATTCTTGAACCCTACACAGTTCAACGACAAGGGTGACTTGGAGCGTTATCCTCGCACGCTTGATGCTGACTGCAAGCTCGTTGAGGCTTGTGGTGCCGACTATGTGTTTGCCCCGTCCGTGAAGGAGATGTATCCTACACCAGATGAGCGCCACTTTGAATTTCCTCCTGTATCTACAGTGATGGAGGGTGCCAAGCGCCCAGGTCATTTCAATGGCGTATGCCAGGTGGTGAGCCGCCTTTTCTATATCGTTCGTCCTACACGTGCTTATTTCGGCGAGAAGGACTGGCAGCAGATTGCTGTCATCAAGCAGCTCGTGAAATATATCGGCAGCAACGTGAAGATCGTGGAGTGTCCTATCGTGCGTGATGAGGATGGACTTGCCAAGAGCAGCCGCAACTCCTTGTTGGCTCCTGATGAGCGTGCCATCGCACCTAACATCTACAAGGCTCTGAAGGCTAGCTTAGAGTATGCCAAGACTCATACCGTGAAGGATACTCACGACAAGGTGGTGGCTGACATCAATGCAGTGGATGGATTGGAAGTGGAGTATTTCGAGATTGTGGATGGCGATACCTTGCAGGACGTTGCATCTTGGGAAGACTCTGCTTACGTGGTAGGTTGTATCACCGTATATTGTGGCAAGACTCCTATCCGTCTCATCGACCACATCAAGTATAAAGGCTAAAACATTACAGATTCTTTGAATCCGAATAGATTAACAAGATAAACTATGCAGATTGAAGTATTGAAGAGTAAGCTCCATTGTGTGAAGGTGACTGAGGCCAACCTCAACTATATGGGCAGCATTACGATAGACGAGGACTTGATGGATGCTGCTGGCTTGATAGCCGGCGAGAAGGTTCAGATTGTCGACAATAACAACGGTGAGCGCTTGGAAACTTATATTATAAAAGGTGAGCGTGGTAGCGGTTGCATCTGTTTGAATGGTGCTGCTGCTCGCAAAGTTCAAGTGGGTGACACTGTCATTATCATTGCCTATGCCTTGATGGACTTTGAGGAAGCTAAGACCTTCAAGCCTACTGTTGTGTTCCCTAAAGAAGGAAACAAAATTTGATAAGGGTAACGTTTTAAAGGCAAAAAACAAAAGGGTAAAAAGATATAATTTACCCTTTTGTTTTTTGCCTTTAAATATAGAATTCGTTGGTGTCTACTAGCCCAGAACGGAAGGCATACTTGATGGCTTCATGGGCGGAGTTGACACCGATTTTCCTAAATATATTCTTACGGTGCGTATTGATGGTATGGATAGAGGAGAAGCGCTCGTTGGCAATTTCCTTGGTAGTCTTACCTTGTGCTATGGCCTTCAGTATCTCTATCTCTGTCTGTGTGAGATTGGTTTCAACTTCTTCCTTTTGGCGTTGGTTGAGTAATAGTTCTACAGCTCTTTGTGAGAAAAAGCGGTTGCCTTCTTGCGCTGCTCGTATGGCATTGGCAATGTCATTGACCGGAGTATCTTTGAAAAGAACACTGATGTTGCGACTGCTATAATAGATTTGTCCTATGAAATCTGTAGTGAGATCTTCGGAAATCAATATCCATTGCGTCCCCGTGAAACGGTCGGCGGCAATCATCAGGTTGCTGGCATCGTTGAAGTCGAAAAGGGTATAGTCCAGAAAGATGATGCTTTCTGGATGCTCTTTCAACTGAAGAATAAGCTCAGTCTTGTCGTCGGCGATGCTGATTTCGCCGGGGAACTTGGAGCGAATGATGGCCTTGAGCCCTGCTCGGGTCAACTCTTGGTTGTCTGCTATTATATAATGTGTCATACTCTAATGTCGTTAAGGAGTTAAGTAGTTCTGAAAAATGCCTTTGATGTATTATCCTTATGAAAGGTGCTCTTAGACCTTGTTCTTCGAGAAGTGGCTCATCACATATCGCCCTCCAAAACTCAAAACCAGCACGATGATGGTGAGCACCACGGCTGCGGCGTATGCACGGTTCTGCACATCCTCTTGTGGGGCGCTCAACTGGAAGAATACGCTCAACGGCAGGGTGGCAGCCTGTTGGTTGAGCCCATGGGGAATGTGGTCGGAGAAACCTGCGGTAAACATCACGCCGGCGCAATCTCCGATGGCTCTGCCGATGCTGAGCAGGGTGGCTGTGGCGATGGCTGGAGCAATCTGACGAAGCACCACGCCGATGGTCTCTATCCTTGTGGCACCCAAGCTATAGGATGACTCCAGGATTTCTCTAGGAATGGTCTTTGCCACCTCGTCCATCGAACGGATTAATATCGGAACTATAAGTAGGGTAGTGACGAGGATACCGCCTCCTAGCGAAGCTCTTATGCCCAACCATACCATGATGGTGAAGGCGAAAGAGCCATACACGATGCTCGGAATGCCGAAGAGGGTATCGTAGGCGAGACGGGCGATGTAACCAAACTTCGAGCTTGGCTTCAGGTACACGTTCATGTAGAAGACCACAGGCAGTGCTATCACCAATCCCAGGATTGTGGAGCCGCCCACGATGTAGAGACTTCCCACGATGGCATTGAGGAAACCACCTTTGCCGCCGAGATAAAAGCCGCCGCTAGGCAGTTCGCTTACCATCTCCCAGGAGAGCACGGGCAAACCTCGCTTGAAGATGGTCCAGATGACACTGACCACGAAGAAGGCGACGATGGCGATGGAGCCTATCATCAACAGTTTGAATATCTTTTCCTCTAAGTATTTCATAAGCATCTTCTTTAATATTTAAACTTCTTCTGTGCGATTAATGCTTAATGTGCAATTAATATTTAATCTTCTTCAATGCAATTCTCGATCCGAGGTTGAGTATTACCACGACGAAGAACAGCAGGAATGCGGCGAACATCAATGCGCTTTCGTACATCGGAACGGAGAGCATCTCTCCATAGTTGTTGGCGATGAGTGCTGGTATCGGGTAGCAAGCATCCAACAGGCTTCCTGGCACGATGGCTAGGTTTCCGCAGACCATCAGCACGGCTATCGTTTCGCCGAGTGTGCGACTCAATGCCAAGACCACGGCGGCTATCATTCCTGGAGCCGCCTTTCGTAACACCACATGCTTGATGGTTTGCCAGTTCGTAGCACCCAGGGCGAGAGAAGCCTCGCGCAAGTCTCTAGGGATGTTGTCGAAGAGCTCCATGAAGAGGCTCACCAACAGTGGGATAATCATCACGCTCAGCACGATGCCACCTGCCAACACCGTGTAGCCACTGGAGAATCCGCCGAAGAGCGGTGCCACATGCTTCGATACCCAAGGCACGATGAGCAGGGTGCCCCATACGCCGTAGATGACGGAAGGCAGACCGGCAAGGATGTCGAGCAAAGGATAGACGTACTTGCGGATGCTTCGGTGGGCATACTCCGTGAGGTAGATGGCCATGAACAACGAAATAGGCAATGCGATGAGGATTGCCAAGGCGGTACACCAGAAGGTGCCGGCAAGGAATGGCAGGAAACCAAACTTACCATCGGTTGGTTGCCAGTTGCTCTCGGTGAGCAGCTGCCACAGGTTGTACTGGCTCAATATTGGCTCCGACTTGATAAACAAGCCTACAGCCATCGCCACTACCAAAAGGATGGAGGCGATGGTCATCAAGAACATCGCCTGCCCTGCTATCTTATCTTTTGCTATTCTGTAGTTCATACGCTTCTGTTATTTATTTCAGCAAACTGACTCCTAATCCTAGCAGCAGGAATGCCGCTGCTTCCAACACATTGATGATTAAATTCTTCATACGCTTTTCACTCTTCGTTCTTCACTTAAATCAGCTTCTCTGGTGAAGTCCGCACTCTCGATGGTCGGGCGATTCCCACCACCATCTGCCGGCACGAATGTCCTCGCCAGGCTTGATGGCCCTTGTACAAGGTTGGCAACCGATGCTAGGGTAGCCCTGGTCTTGCAATTTATTGTAAGGCACGTGGTGTTGCTTTACATATTGCTCCACGTCTTCCTCGCTCCAGTCGATGAGTGGGTTCACCTTGATGAGGTTGTGGATGTCGTCCCATTCCACCACTTGCATATCCTTTCGGGTGATGCTCTGCAGTTTTCTCAGACCGCAAATCCAGACGTCCAATCCCTGCATCGCACGTTTCAGTGGTTCCAACTTGCGCACTTGGCAGCAGCGATGGCGACTCTCTATCGAGTTGTAGAAGAGGTTGATGCCCTCCTCGCGTACCATCTTCTGTACCGCCTCGTAGTTCGGGAAGAAGACTTCCAGGTTGATGCCATACGTCATGTTGGTCTTGTCGATGAGCTGGTAAGTCTCTGGGAAGAGGCGACCCGTGTCGAGGGTGAAGATGCGGGTCGATTTGTCTGTCTTCACGATGATGTCGGTGAGTGTCTGGTCCTCAATGCTGAGAGAGGAAGAAAGAGCGATGCGCCCTTTGAATGCCTCAAGGAAATAACCGACAATATCCTCGGCAGGCGCATCGCTAAATTTCTTATTGAGTTCAGGAACAAGTTCCTGTAGTTCTTGTATCTTGTTCGGCATAATTCTAATGTTTATTTTATCAATCCTGCTCCTACGGTCTCATTCGTGTCTGGGTCGATGAAGATGAGGCTGCCCGTCACCTTGTTCTCTGTGTATTTGTCGAACACGAGAGGGTTGGCGGTGTGGATGGTGATTTCAGCTATGTCGTTCATCTTCAGCTCCGTTACGCCTTCCTCCTTTTCGAGGGTGTTGATGTTGCGGCGATAGTTGATGCTGCGAATCAAGCCCTGGGTCTCGAAGGTAGCCTGACGGATGACGTACTTGTTGCGTACGGCGGCAGGACGCTCGTTGAACCAGCAAACATCCAGTGTGATGTCTTGTTCTATCTGTGGTTGCTTCTCATCGGCTTTCACCAGGGTGTCGCCACGGCTGATGTCGATGTCGTCGTTCAAGGTCAGGGTGACACTCATCGGAGCGTAAGCCTCATCGAGATGATCCTTCACGAAGTCGATGGTCTTCACGGTACTCTCGGTACCCGATGGCAATACGCGAATCTTGTCGCCTGGGCGGATGATGCCGCCGCTTACTCTACCGGCGTAACCACGATAGTCAGGGAACTGGCTGCTGATAGGACGGATGACATACTGCACTGGGAAACGGAAGAAATCGCTCACTGTCTTGTGACCCACTGGCACGGTCTCCAAGTAGTTCAACAAGGTTGGTCCGTCGTACCAAGGAGTCTTGTCGCTCTTGTTCACCACGTTGTCGCCGTCCTTGGCGCTGATAGGGATGAACACCACGTTCTTGATGTCGAGTGATTCTGCCATCTTCTTGTAGTCGGCGATAATCTTGTTATATACATCTTCGCTGAAGTCAACCAAGTCCATCTTGTTGATTGCCACCAAGATGTGAGGGATGCCAAGCAATGATGAGATGTAGCTGTGGCGCACGGTCTGCTCCAACACACCGTGGCGAGCGTCTATCAGGATGATGCTGAGGTCGGCGGTGCTGGCACCCGTCACCATGTTGCGGGTATATTGAATGTGTCCCGGAGTATCGGCGATGATAAACTTACGCTTAGGGGTAGCGAAGTAGCGGTAAGCCACGTCGATGGTGATGCCCTGCTCACGCTCTGCACGAAGACCATCGGTCAGCAAAGCCAAGTTCACCTCCTCGTTGCCACGGCTCTTGCTCGCAGCCTCCACTGCCTCCAATTGGTCTTCGAAAATCGACTTGCTATCATAGAGCAATCGACCAATCAAAGTACTCTTTCCATCGTCCACGCTGCCCGCAGTAGAGAAGCGGAGCAGCTCCATATCTAAATATCCTCTTGTAGATTCCATCTTTTCTTAATGTTAAGTGTTAAATGTTGAATGTTGAATTGGCTTTCGCCTATGAAGGTGTCGAATTCATCACTCTTCACTCTTCGTTCTTCACTTCTCTTTAGAAGTATCCAGCCTTCTTGCGGTCTTCCATTGCGGTCTCGCTTCGCTTGTCGTCGGCTCTGCCTCCACGCTCGGTTACACGGGTGGATGCAATCTCGTCGATGATGTCGGCTACGGTTGTCGCCTTCGACTCTGTCAAGCCGGTGCAGGTGATGTCGCCGATGGTACGGCAGCGAACCAACTTCTTGACTACTTCCTCCGTAGGCTTGCGCTTGATGCAAGGCAGGGCGGCTAACCACTGACCGTCACGGTTGAAGACCTCACGCTCGTGGGTGAAGTAGAGCGATGGCATCGGAATGTTCTCCAGGTAGATATACTGCCAGACATCCATCTCGGTCCAGTTGGAGATAGGGAACACACGGAAGTGCTCGCCCATGTTCTTTCTGCCGTTGAAGATATTCCAAAGCTCAGGACGCTGGTTCTTAGGATTCCACTGTCCGAACTCGTCGCGATGGCTGAAGAAGCGTTCTTTGGCACGAGCCTTCTCCTCGTCTCTTCGGGCACCACCGATGGCGGCATCAAACTTATATTCCTCCAAGGTGTCGAGCAGGGTAGTGGTCTGGAGTTTGTTGCGAGAAGCGTAGTAGCCAGTCTCCTCCTTCACACGTCCCTTGTCGATGCTCTCCTGTACGCTACCCACGATGAGGTCGGCGCCGAGCTGCTTTACGAGGTCGTCACGATACTGGATGGTCTCCTCGAAGTTGTGACCTGTGTCGATGTGCAAGAGTGGAAATGGAATCTTGGCTGGATAGAAAGCCTTGTAAGCCAAGTAAGTTACCACGATAGAATCCTTGCCACCAGAGAAGAGGATGACGGGACGTTCGAACTGGGCTGCAACCTCACGCAATACGTAGATTGACTCTGCCTCCAATTCCTTGAGATGTTTGATAGTCTTATTGTCCATATCTATACCTTTTTTGTTATTATTTTCTGGGTGCAAAGGTACTGCGATTTCGTGACGTGGACAATACCACATGGGGTGTAAAAATACTACCATATTGGGAGTAAAGCACATACCATACGTTTGGTATGAAGCGCCCAAACGTATGGTATGTATGATGGTTCCTTATATATAATAAGGTGTAATTACGATATAATTAAGGTGTAATTACTTCTTGAGTAATTCATTCCTCTCAAGGATAAATCTCGATATGGCTGCTGCCGGAGTTGCCATTCTTGATAATCCTGATCTGCGTGGTGATGCGCTCGCTCATTGTGTCGGTGTGGCTGATGACGCCCACCTTCTTGCCTTGCGAGCTTTGCAGCATGGCTAGCGAGTCGATGACCGTGGCGAGGGTGTCGGGGTCGAGTGTTCCGAATCCCTCGTCTATGAAGAGATTCTCGAAGGAGATGTTGCGGGACGATAGTGCCGACAGACCCAAAGCCAGACCGAGGCTCACGATGAAGGTCTCGCCGCCCGATAGGGAGGTGGTGTCTCGGATGTCGTCGGCTCGGTCGTGGTCGATGACTCGGATGCCCAAGGAATGCTTCACCTGCTGCAACTCATAGCGGCTGTTGAACTTCCTGATTTCCTGGTTGGCGTGCTCAATCAGGAAGCTGAGCGTGTAGCACTGGGCTATCTTGCGCAGCGTCTTGCCGTCCGCTCCGATGGCATCGGTGATGGCGGTCCAGTCATCCTTCTTCTGGGTAACGAGTTTCAGGGTCTCAGCCTTGTCGCCTAGCTGCTTGATGGCTTCCTGGTGGTTTTGCAACTTGGCGTTGGCGGCAATCAACTCGTTGCGCTGACTTCTCGACTGGATTTTCTGCTGGGCAGCTAATAGCTCGTCGCGACTCTTGGATGGCTGATGAGCCAAATGCACCTCGTGGGTCTTGACGGCATTCTGATAGAGGGCGGTAGTCGAAGCCACGGCTTTCTCCTTTTCGTCCTTCTCTCGGCGAAGGACGTTCCAGTCTTCGGTGGAGTGGAGCATCTCCGAAATGATGCTTCGGTCGATGATTCTTCCAGATGTGTGATTGTATTCCTCAATCCAATGATTCAGTTCGTCTTCTTTCGCTTGCAAGTTCTCCTTGGTCGTTTTGTTCTGAGCCAACAAAGCTTGGTGCGAGCCTTTCCATTTGGCGAGTTCTGCTTGCTGATGGTTGATGTGCTCGTTCTGAGTATCTACAGCTTTCATCGCCTCGTCCTTGGCATTCGTGAGTCGCTTCTCGGCGGCATCTGGTTCTTCGCCATTCAGTATCTGCTTGTATTGCGCTTGCAATTCCTCCATTTCTTTTTGGGCTTTCTCCCAAGTCAAGCTAGCGTTCTCGTAAGCCTCTTCCTTGCTCTTTTTCTGTGAAAGAAGGTTCAGTGTAAGAGCCTTTTGCTCAGCTAATTTCTTGTCGCAACTTGAAGCTTTTTCTTGGGCTTTGTTCAGCTTGGCAGTAGCCATGCTTTCATACGCAGCTTCTTCCTTGATAGCCTTGTCCTTGAGCTTTGCCAGTCGTTCCACTTCTTTCTGGATGAGATTAAACTGGCTCAGCTTACTGGTTGCTTCTTTCGCCTTGTTTTCATAGATAGGCAAGAGCGACTCCAGTTCCGCCTTGTCTTTCGGAATCTTCGGATATTGCGCAATGAGCGCCTTCCATTCGCTTTCGTAGTTGGCGATTTCCTTGAGTAGTTTTTCCTGTCGCTGTTGGAGCGAGTGGATTTCACCATCGTTCTGCTTTCTTTCGCCCGAGAGTTTCTTCTCTAGGGTTTGTTGCTGTTTGAGCATGTCTTCCTTAGCATGGAGAAGTTGCGAGAGTTCCGTGGTGGCTTCCTCAAATTGCTTGTTGTCCGTATGGTAAGGGTGGGAGATGCTTCCGCAAAGCGGACAAGGTTTGCCTTCCACGAGGTTGGCGCGATGAATCTCCCATTGTTCGCTCACCATCAAGGTGTAGGATTTCTGCAATGTCTTGGTCTCTTTCTCCAAAGCCTCGATGGTCAACTTGCCCAGCTGCTCATCTATCTCTTGGTTTCTCTTGCCCAAAGTCTTGACCCTTTCCTCGTTCTTCTGCTTTTCCTCTTGGGCAGCATCGAGGTGAGCCACCACCTTGATGGCTTGCTCTACGTCTTGCAGTTTCTTGTCGGCTACCGACTTGTTGGCTTGCAATTCCTCGATGTTCTGTCCGTCAGTCTTTGCCTTTTCCGCCTCCCAAGCCTTCTCGGCGTCTTGTGTCGCTAAGGAGAGCAATTGCTTCTGCTTGGCAATCTCGTCTTGGGTCGTTTTGAGAGCAAGGGCAGCCTTCTTGGTTTCCTCTTCCGATTTCTGAATGTCCAGGGCGTTATCTGCTACCGCTTTCTGGGCGGCTTGTTTCTCTTTCTCAGCCAAGTCGTAAGCCTCTTTCTTTTCGTTCAGAGTTGGAGTCGCCGTTTCTATTTGTGTCTTCAGCTTCCTTGCTTCGGCGATGAGCGGCAAGGTTTTGTCTAGCTGTTCTTGCGCCTTGGTTGCTGCCTCCTTGAAAAGAGCAAGAGCTTTCTCGCTTTCGGCGATGGAAGCCTCCTTGCCTTGGATGGTCGTTGATGATTTCAGAATGTTCTCTTCCTGTTCATTGATGCTTTTTACTAGCCTCTCCAGCTCTTGCAGCAGGTTGACGGCAGGCTGTACTTCATCGTGCAGTTGAAGTCGGAAAATATCAGCTTGCATATTCTTGACGGCATCGACTTCTTGCTCCATATTCGCTTGGCAGATAGCGATTTGCTGCGTTTGCTTATCGCTTTCCTCAAACCATTGCAGTTCCTTCGTGATGGCTTGTAATTGGAGGTCGAGTTCCTTCTCTGCCTTTTCCAGTCGAGCGATTTCCTCTTTCAGTTGGGCGAGCTCTTCATCGTTGAGAAGGTTCTGTTTCACAGCCTCCACCGAAGCCGCCATCTGGTTGTAGGCATCCAC
>DJSH01000060.1:0-6260 GCA_002440225.1 Candidatus Segatella violae | reverse complement strand
TCGTATCGCTCGTTCTCCTTCGCCGTCAAGAAATTGGCGAAGGAGCCTTGGGCGATGAGCACCGTGCGGAGGAACTGGTCGTAGTCGAGTCCGATGATGTTGGGGAGGTCGTTCCAGTCGGCGATTTCCTCGGTAATCTGGTTGTCAGCACTGCTTCCGTTCATCCTATTCGAATTGTTCCCACTTCCCGCTCCTTGAGCAGCTAGCCCTCCATTCCTATTAATCTTGTATAGGAAGGTCTTGGCGTTCTCGTATCGCACTCTTTGGAATCTGACGTGCCATTCCGCACGATAGATGCTGCCGTTGTTGGCGAGGAAGGTGAGCTTACTGTAACCTTCTTTCTTGCCACGAGTCAGGATGTTGCGGCTGTCGGTAGGGGCAAGGCGGTTGTTCTCGCTCGCATCGGCTGCACCGAATATCTCGATGCTTTGGTTCTTGTCGCCTTTCTTTCTCGGATAGCGAGGGGCGCGGTTGTAGAGGGCAAGGCAGATGGCGTCGAGCAGGGTGGATTTGCCACTGCCCGTCGGACCTACGATGCTGAAGATGGTGCTCTCGCCCAGGGCACCTTCCTCAAAGTTGATGACCTCGCCGCCTTGTTTGTCAAGCGAAGCGAGGTTGAGTATTTCGAGTTGTAGGAATTTCATAATGACAGTGTTGTTAATAAGTCGGACAGCATTTTCTCCTGCCTTTCGTTCATCGGAGCGTTGTGCTTGATGGCGAAGGCTTCCTTCAGCGTGTCGAGTGGGGGACGGTTCACGATGTCCTCGATGCTCGTGATGCGCTCGGAGCCTTGGATGGTGGAGAGATCGAGCTGTGGGATGATGCGCTGGATCTTGCAGAGCACGGCATCCTTCTCGTTGACGAGCTTTTCCAGTTCCTTGATGTCGTCGTTGGATAGTTTCTCCTGCTTCACCTTCAGCATCACGTAGTCGAAGTGGTCGCTCAGTTCGCCGTTCTCTCTATCTGCTAGTTCGGCATTGATGAGTTTCTGCCATTTCTTCAGGGGCAGTTCCTCCTCGTCTTCGGGCAGGATGCGAAGGGCGTGCTGAGGCTTGTATTCCAAGAGCTCTACTTTGATTCCATTGTCGATGGTGATGAGGTCGATTCCGTGCGTATAATCCTTCTCGGCGAATGACATCGGGAGAACGCTTCCCGTGTATCTAGCCCAGTCGGTGTTCCAAATATGCTGTCGCTTGTGGATATGTCCGCAGGTCATGTAGTCGGGATGGTCGGTCCATCCCTCCAAATCCACCTCCTCCTGTCCGCCGATGATGATTTTCTCGCTGGCGTCCTGTTTGGCGATGTCCGAGCCCTTGGCGTACATGTGAGCCATCATGATGCACTTCTTGCCGGGATATTTCTTTCGAGCCAGAGCAGTAAGTTCTCGCAGGAAGGCATTGACACCTTGCGAGTAGCTGGCGTTCTGCACCACGTCGCTCCTGAGGAAAGGCACGGCGAGGATGATGACTTCTTCTCCTTGTTCATTTGTAACCGGGATGATGAGGTCATCGAAAGAATAAATCCAATTGGATTGCTGCCAAATCTTCCGAATGTTTCCTCTTATTTCCACGTGGTATCGGGTGAGGAGTGGGCGAGGAGCCTCCAGTCGGCTGGCGGAGTCGTGGTTGCCAGCCGTGATGATAACCTGCATGCTGGGGCATAGATGGGTGGCATCGGCAAGAAACTCGTAATATACGGTCTGTGCCGCTGCCGATGGATTTCCGTTGTCGAAGATGTCTCCTGCCACGAGGAGCGCATCGGGTTTCTGTTCAGCGATTTGCTCTAGGAGCCATTTTAGGAAGTGCTTGTGCTCTGGCAGGCGGTCGTTGCCGTGGAAAAGGTTGCCCAAGTGCCAGTCGCTGGTTGCTAATATCTTCATGCTCATATTGATTCTTTAGATGATTCCTCTTTTTGTGGAGCCTCTTTGATGAGGCTGTATAAGTCTTTGATGATGCTTATAGACCACAAAGTTAATACATTTAATTGTGATAAGCAAAATATTTGGTCGAAAAAGTGCAAATAATTAAGGAAAGTCTTGCTTTTCATTAGATAAAGTTGTATCTTTGCATAGGAGAATTTTTCGTTCAGCGACTTTGAACGTCCGTTCAACGTCACTGAATGGCGGTTCAACGTCTTTGAATGTAGGTTCAACGTCGTTGAACGAAGATTTCTTCTGGGAGTAAATATTCTTATTCCTAAGCTTTTGGCCTTTTTCCCTTAGGATTGGCAACAATTCTGATAGGATGTAAGGGCGGCAGCGACAAGAAGTGTTGGCAATCTTAACGAGATAAAGAAAAGAACTTAATAAGAAAGGAATCAGATATGGCTAAGTACAAATTGCAAGAAATGAGCGATATGCGTGATGAAGGCAAGCGCAGAGTCTATCCCAAGCTAGTAACCAATCGCACCCTATCCCGAAAGGAGTTCGTAGAAAGGATGCAGGGCTATCATCGTGGCATTTCGCCCAGCACCACCGAGGCAGTGCTGATGGATGTGGAGGATATGTTGGTCCAGATGCTCTCCATGGGCTACAATGTGAATCTCGAAGGTCTCGGCACCTTCTCCCTGTCTCTCGGTTTCGAGGACGACAAGCCCACGGAGATGCAGGGCGACGATGACAAGATGACGTATCGCAAGGTAGGCGTGAAGAACATCAACTTCAATGCTTCCCCCGAATTTGTGAAGGCAGTGAAGCGAGAGACCGATCGTGACCTGGAGCGAGATATGGGTGGCGTGAAGGTAATCCGCAAGCAGCTCTACACCAAGGAAGAGCGTATCGCCCGTGCCTTGAAAGTGATAGAGGAGAACGGAGCCATCACCCTTGGCGAGTATGCCTACATCAACAACCTGAGCCGCACCGCCGCCTCGCTCGAACTGAAGGCGATAACATCCAAAGAGGCTTCGCCCATCCGCTCGAAGGGAAACGGAAGCCACAAGGTATGGGTGAAGCGGAAAGAGTGATGCTCTTCTTCTTAGGAAAGAATGATTTTACGCAAAAAAAGATGGGATGTGCAAGAATTTCCTTGATTTTCTTGCTCATCCCGATTCATTTTCGTATTTTTGCGGTGTAAATTCAAATAAAAGTGTGTTATGGATGCAGCAATACAAACAATTAATTTACAGCTCCCTAGTTCTGATATGCCATTCTTTAAAGAATTGGCAAAGCGTATGGGATGGATAGCCAATAAAGTGAAATCTAACTCGAAGATGTCGGAGTTGGATAAGGCTATTATGGATGTGAAGAATGGCAATGTCAAGAACTTCGATACTTTGGAGGATATGATGGCTTATTTGGAAGCGTAGCTTATGAATTCTTATTTCTCTTTTAAGTCATTTGCAGACTTTTCGAAATCAGCTTTGATTTCGTCTAATAGTGGATTCCTGTTTTCTACAATAATAGAAGAATAGAACCCCTGTCCTTCTATGGTTGTGTTGGCAGACTGAATGGTGTACTTCTCTGGGTCTGCATATTCCTTAAACCATCTTATAAACAAACGATTTCTAACTTCTTCTCGATTGTCGCTCGTGTCACATATATATAGCAATACATTCAAGTTTTGGAGGAAGAACTCCTCAATGATGGCTATAATCGTAGTGCTTATTTTGTTGTCGTATGAGCCATGTAGGTGATTGTCGTTGTGAATACAAAATTGATAGCTCATACAACCACCAAGTGGAAACTCTTCTGTGAAAGAGATGGTATAGTTAATCCCCTTGTCTGTTGCAAACAAATAATCACCCTTATCAGAGCAGATGACTCGATAAGGTGATTTGCTGTTAATGTGTTGTAAAGAAAGTTCTTTCATGCGTTTGCAAATTTTGCATAAATGTCTATACCATCATATAGTTTCGCCCTTTCAAGCATCTCCTGCTTATGTCTTAGGAGTTGTTTGAACTTTCTGATAGTTTCTTCCTTTGTGTTATTCTTTGTTGTTTGCATAATAGCCTCCTTTTTAATATTATTGTTGTTAATCTGAGGGCAAAGGTAAGAAAAGTAATTGAGATATGCAAGAAAATAGACCTAAAATTTTGTGAAACCAATTCTTTTTATTACCTTTGCCGATGTCTTGCTGTGGATGGCTGGCAATGTGATGCCGACCCTAACAAAGTCCATGGCTTGGCCTATTTTAAATTGAAAGACGTGTACTGACGTTTTCTTCTGTTCAATTGAAATCTGGTAAATTTCGAATATGAAAAGCAGAGGGAGGCAGCGGTGGGCGTCTACCCACTGTGTAATATATACACATGGCACAGGTGTACCCTTTCATGTAGAGAGGGTACGCTTTGTGCTATTCTATATATGCAGGTTTGGCGTAGGTGTCTATTGCTTCTGTCCTTGTTTTCATAGGTTTACCAGAGCCTCAATTGACAGGGACAATATAGAAGTAATATGATTCCTATGCCTTTCTTTTTATCATAGCAATCCAAAACATAAACAATCTTCTCTGCTTAGGGAGTCGGTGGAGTACTTGATAAAAGAGTAGGGGAACCGATATGGCGAAGAAAATAGACTTGAAAGCATTGCGCGCGCAGATTGCGGAATTGGCAATCGACAAGGACTTGAAGCATCAGTTGCTGGAGGCAATCGAGGAAAGACCGCATTATGGACTTGTATGGGAAGAAAGCTCAGAAGAGGCTTGGGATGCTATGCAAGACCAACTTCCTGTTTTTGTCGAGGATGCAACCAAACGTTTGGATGCCGCACCAGCGGGTTCGCCTAATCATGTAATCATTGAGGGAGACAACCTCAATGCCCTTACCGCCTTGTCTTATTCTCATGCAGGGAAGATAGATGTCATTTATATCGATCCTCCGTACAATACTGGTAACAAGGACTTTGTCTATAACGATTCGTTTGTAGATAAAGAGGATGGTTACCGCCACTCCAAATGGTTGTCGTTTATGGATAAACGATTGAGAATCGCCAAGAAGTTGCTCTCGGAAAAGGGAGTGATATTCATTTCTATTGATGATAACGAGCAAGCGCAGTTGAAGATGCTTTGTGCTGAAATATTTGGAGCAGATAACTTTTTTACTAATTTGTTATGGCAATCGACTCCTGGCTCTAATACGGGTAAGGCTATAAAAACAGTAACAGAGTATGTTCTGATGTATGCAAAACAGAAATCCATGGTTGATGTAAATTCTAAACCTATTGAAGATACAAAGAAATACAAATATCACGATGAGCATTTAACTCATCGAGGTCCTTACATAACAAACAAGTTGGATAGAAGAATGACTGGAAGCCATTATTCGGAAGCTCTTAACTATCCAATAGAGATGCCTGATGGTACGATGCTTTATCCAGGTTGTTCTACTGAGAAGCAAGAACATTGGAATTGGCGGTGGTCAAAACAGAAAGTTGAATGGGGAATTGCTAACGATTTTATTCTTTTTAATGAACGAAATGGGCAGTGGGCAATTTATTTTAAGCAATATCTGAAAGTTGATAATAACGATGTACCTATAGAGCGGGCATTGCCTTATCAAAATCTTATTTTGGAAGATGCAATGAATGCTGCAAGGGGTACGAAAGAAGTAATGGATATTTTTTCTGAAAAGAAATTCGATTATCCCAAACCTTTAAGTCTTGTGTCATTTATTATAAATATGGTTTCCAAATCAGACTCCACCATCCTCGACTTCTTCGCGGGCTCAGGTACAACTCTCCACGCCACGATGCAATTAAACTCCGAGGACGGCGGTCATCGCAAATGTATCTTGGTGACCAACAACGAGAATTACATCTGCGAGAATGTGACTTATGAGCGAAACAAGCGAGTCATCAAGGGTTATACAACTCCAAAGGGCGAGCAAGTGGCAGGTTTGGCTAACAACAACCTCCGCTATTACAAAACAACTTTCGTTCCTCGTTCATTGAGCAATAGAAATCGCAGAGCCTTGATGAGTTCCCTCGTAGATCTCCTTTGCATCAAGAACGACATTTATCAAGAGCAAGAGACCTTCGGTGGCAAGAGATTCAAGAAGTCTGTATTGCGATACTTCAAGGATGAGGCTGGACAGATGTTGGTAATCCTCAATGAAAATGTAGTCAGCACCATCGTCCCGATGATAGCTGAGGTTGCGACCAAGCAGCATCCTTTGAAGGTTTATGTTTATGCCGATGGGCCTTATGCCTACGACGATGAGTTCAAGTCTGTGCTACCAGTCATCGACCTTTGCGCCCTGCCTGATGCTTTCTTGCAAGCCTTGAACGACAAGGATATCTTGCCTGAGGAGAAAGTGAGCGAGGCGGC
>DJSH01000062.1 GCA_002440225.1 Candidatus Segatella violae | reverse complement strand
GCGTATGGGTCGAGCACTGGAGTCAACTTATAGTTGGTCTGCAAGTACTTGTCGTTGACGGTTCTGCCGCCATCCATCGTACCAATCTTCTTCTGGTGTTCTGCAGCCTGATACTCAGGAGAGAGCCATTCCGGGGTATTGAACCAGTCCTTCGATGGCATATCGGCCACCCAAGGATGCTCGAAACCACAGTGATTGAAGATCATATCCATCACCACCTTCAAGCCCTTTTGGTGAGCCTCAGCGATGAGTTGCTTGTACTCGGCATTGGTACCGAAGCGAGGATCTACCCGATAATAGTTGGTAGTGGCGTAACCATGGTAAGTACTGTTCTTGCCATCGTTCGGACTGTCGTTCTCCAAGACTGGCGTAAACCACAGTGCGGTAACGCCCAACTGGTTGAAATAGTCGAGATGCTGACGGATACCCTCCAAGTCACCACCATGACGAAGACTTGGCGCATTGCGGTCGCAAGTCTTGTCTCGCATGGTCTTCACCACGTCGTTCTTTGGATTGCCATCGGCAAAACGGTCTGGCATCAACATATAGAGCACATCCTCATTGCTGAAACCGATGCGCTTATCGCCAGTCATCTCACGGTTCTTCAAGAGATATTTTACTTTCTTCGACTGTTTGCCCTGTTTGAAGTTAAGGGTCATCTCTCCCGCCTTCGCCCCATCGAGGTTCAGATAAACCAAGAGATAGTTAGGTGAATCAAGGCGAGCGATGCTATCCACCTTTACGCCCGGATAATCCACGGTGACATCAGCGTTCTTGATGTCCTTGCCATACACCATAAGCTGGAGCGAGGCATCCTTCATGCCCACATACCAGTCGGTAGGCTCTATGCGGCTCACGCTGACCGCCGCATTCATACTTACTGCACTACCCATAAGTAATAATGAAGCTATTATCTTTCTCATTTGTTTTCGTTTTTTATTTCTTCTATTGACTCTATATAATATAATGTATACCTTAATTATATATATAGCATTATATACCGCTAGGCGTTCCGACGGATTTGCAATCCGTCGAACAAGCTACTTACTTCTGATAAAGAATCATCGCCGACTGACCAGCCACGAAGGTATTGTTGCCTCGGAAATGTCCCAGGCCTTCCTCATTGATGACTCCATTGCAGCAAGCCACGGTATATTCGCCCTCTGGCACCTGAACGTTCTTCGCCTCTTTGTCGAAGTTGAGGATGACGACGATGTTCTTCCAAGAGTCGATGCCTTCGAGATTCTTCAGCCGGAATACCACCATGCAATCGTTCCTGTCAAACTTGGCGGTCTGTGGTGTCAAGAATTCCAAGTGCTCACGTACCTTGTCGCCTGTGCCCAGTCGGAAAGCAGGATGATTCTTACGCAGCTGGATGAGATTCTTATAATATATGAACACCTGTGGATAACTCTGTAAGTTTCTCCAATCCAATTGGTTGATGTCATCAGGAGAGTTATAGCTGTTATGTACGCCCTTCTTGTCGCGCATCATCTCTTCACCTGCCAGGATGAAAGGCACGCCTTGCGATGTAAAGACGGCAGTCTGGGCAAGTTGGTCGATACGAATCAACTCAGCCTTGCGCACTTCCTCAGGGATGTTCTTATCGGTAAGCGATGGAATGCTCGCCTTCAGACGGTCCACCAAGCACATATCGTCGTGACAACTTACATAGCTAATCTGCTCGGTAGGATTGTTGGTCCAAGGCTTCTTGTCGTAGTTCACCTTGCTCATATCCACCTGTGGATGCTGGATACCGCCCACGATACCAAATTTCAAGCTCTCCTCTTCGCCAGAGATGCCAGCCAAGAGAGCTCCCTTGTGGTCGTCGGAGAAAGGACCACGGAGTGCATCGCGCATATCATCGCTGAAGGCACCGATGCCATGGAGCTGCTGGGTATTCGCCTTCATCGCCAACTTTTCCGTTGGATAAGCACAGCTGCCTGCGCTCCATCCCTCGCCATAGATATAGATGGAAGGATCTATCTTGTTCACCAGCTCTCGGATAGCCTGCATGGTCTCGATGTCGTGAACGCCCATTAGGTCAAAGCGGAAACCATCGATATGATACTCGTCTATCCAATACTTCACGCTCTCCAACATAAACTGGCGCATCAAAGGTTTTTCCGATGCCGTCTCGTTGCCACAACCCGAACCATCGCTATACTTCCCCTCTTTGGTCTTGCGATAGTAATAGTCGGGATAAGTGCGCTGGAAATTGCTGCCATTGATGTCGAAGGTATGGTTATACACGGCATCGAAGATAACACGGATGCCAGCCTTGTGGAGCGCCATCACCATCTCCTTGAACTCCTTGATGCGAGTGGCAGGAGCATAAGGGTCGGTGCTATAGCTGCCCTCTGGCACATTATAGTTCTTTGGGTCGTAGCCCCAGTTGAACTGTGGTTTATCAAGCTTTGTCTCATCCACCGAAGCGTAATCGAAAAGAGGCTGGAAGTGGATGGCATTGATGCCGAGATTCTTGAGATATTCAATCGCTCTCGGTTCGGTGAGGGCGAGATACTTGCCCTTATATTTCAATTCCGAGGTAGGAGAAACAGAGAAATCACGCATATGGAGCTCGTAGATGACGAGATCGGCAGGTGATTTCACAGCAGGACGTACATCCTGCGCCCATCCTTCTGGGTCGGTATCATTCATATCGACAATAGCGCCACGATTACCATTCACGCCCACTGCCTTGGCGAAAGTACCAGGAGTCTCCCCCTTGCCGATGTCGAAGGTATAGAACTTACCCTTGAGATCTCCCTTTACGGTAGCCTCCCAACGGTCATCGCCCACTTTCTTCATCTTGATGGTCTTGATGGCCTTGCCATTCTGTCCAGCCTTATAGAGGCGAATGGTGGCTTTCGAGTTAGCCAATGTTGGGGCATTGAGGATAAACTGTGTCTTGTCCTTGGAATAAAGCATCTCATTGAATGTCTGCTGGGCATTCGATGAGGTAGGAAGAATAGCTGCTGTCAATGCTGCGATTATTAGTTTTTGGATATTCATAAAGTGTTAAGATATGGTTAGAAATGGCGAATTTCCGCCTATCAGATATGGGTAGGCGGAAATTCGGAAATTATGCAAATATTACTTGGCAAGCAATGAGATGGCGAAACCACCACCACGTGCTTCCTTAATCTTCAAGACATCACCCTTCTTCACGGTCTTGTGAATAATCTGGTATGCCTTAGGGTTCTTCTCGTAGTCGGCATTAGGCGCATCCTGATAGATAGCGCAGTTGTACTTCTTGCCCTTGTCGAGGAAGTCGAGCTTCACGACAGCAGTACGAGCAGTAGCGTCGGTCTTGCCACCTACGAACCAATTGTTGGTACCCTTTGCCTTGCGGGCTACGGTGATATACTTGGCTGGTTCTGCCTCCAAATACTTAGAGTCATCCCAGTCTGCAGCTACGTCGCGGATGAACTGGAAGGCATCATCGTACTTCTCGTAGTGCTCAGGCAGGTCGGCTGCCATCTGCAAAGGACTGTACATCACGAGGTAGAGCGAGAGCTGACCGCAGAGTGTGGTATGAACGAAACTCTTGTTGTTGCTCCACTCTGAGAGCTTGGTCTCGAAGATACCTGGGGTATAATCCATCGGACCACCCTGCAAACGGGTGAATGGCAACATCACGGTATGATAAGGAACTGAGCCACCGAACGCCTCGTACTCTGTACCACGAGCGCTCTCGTTGCCAATGAGGTTAGGCCAGGTACGGCAGATACCAGTAGGACGAGTTGCCTCGTGAGCATTCACCATGATATGATGCTTGGCAGCTGTCTCTACGACACGCTGATAGTGATTGTTCATCAACTGACTGTAGTGATACTCGCCTCTTGGGATGATGTCGCCTACATAACCCGTCTTCACGGCATCGTAGCCATACTTGTTCATCAAGTTGAAGGCATCCTCCATGTGGCGCTCGTAGTTGAGGGCTGCGGCAGAGGTCTCGTGGTGCATCATCAACTTCACGCCCTTGGAATGCGCATAGTCGTTGAGCATCTTGATATCGAAGTCAGGATATGGAGTCACGAAGTCGAAGACATCGAGCTTCTGGTGTCCGAACCAGTCCTCCCAACCTTCGTTCCAACCTTCCACCAATACTTCCTGCAAGCCATTCTTGGCTGCGAAGTCGATGTATCGCTTCACCTCCTCGTTGGTAGCACCATGGGTACCACTAGGCTTGCACTTGCTGTAGTCGGTAACACCGAGGCGAACCGATGGATAATCATTGGTATAGCTCCAAGTCTTGGTACCTACAATCATGTTCCACCATACACCGCAGTACTTGGTAGGGTGAATCCAAGAGGTATCCTTGATTTTGCAAGGCTCGTTGAGGTTGAGCGTCAACTTGCAAGAGAGCATGTCGCGGGCATCGTCGCTCACGAGGATGGTACGCCAAGGAGTATTGAATGGTGTCTGGATGAATCCCTTTCTACCTACGGCATCAGGAGTCAACCAAGACTCGAATGTCAGAGTTTTCTCATCGAGATTGAGGTGCATGGTAGGATAGTCCAAGCAGGCAGCCTCGTGGATGTTGATATAGAGACCATCCTTTGTCTTCATCTGAAGGGAAGTCTGTACACCGGTATCAGAGAATACGGTGGTAGAGGAATTGCTCTTGTAAGCCTCACGATTCTTGGCGATAACAGGACGAATGCTAGTCAAAGGAGTGATGTTGTACTCATACTCCTGGGTATCATAGTCGCCTGGAATCCAATAGGCGGTATGGTCGCCAGCCATGGCAAACTGGGTATGTTCCTCCTGAATCACGAAATAGTTCAGGCTTTCCTGCTGAGGGAACTCATAGCGCAAGCCCATACCATAGTCATACACACGGAAGCGAATCTTGATGTTGCGCTTAGAGGATGCTTGGTTCAAATCCACCTCCATCTCGTTGTAGTGGTTGCGGATGGTGGCAGTCTCGCCCCATACTGGTTTCCAAGTTTCATCGAAGGTCGAGGTCTTCGAACCTGTCTCGGTGAAACCATCCATCAGGCTGGTCTCATCCATACCTTTGGAAGCATGTTTATCCTTCGCCAACTCCAATCCGAGATGAGAAGGCTTACAAACAGTCTTGCCCTTGTAGCTCATCTCGTAAGTAGGCTGTCCGCTCCCAGAGAGCGAGAACTTCACTACCACGTTGCCGTTAGGCGACTTGACGGTCTGGGCTGCTGCCAGCATCGGGAGCAAAAGGCCCATCACTAAAACATTCAGTTTCTTCATATTGCTAGTTATTCTATTTTTTGTAGCTTTGTTAGTATCTATTGTTTATTCTAATCTTTTGCAAAGATACTGAAAAAAACGAATCTCTAGTCAACATTTCAACCAAAATACTGAGCATCAGGATGCAAACGTTTGCACAAAACAATTACTGGAGAAAATTTTATCAAAGAAAATGAGCCCATATAAAATAAAAGTCGTATCTTTGCAGAAAGAAACTTTAAAAGAGCGAGAATATGGCAGAAATCGTAAATAAATATCCTGTTGGAATACAGTCATTCGAGACCATTAGAGAGGAAGGCTATCTGATTCCTTACTCAGCCGATGGCAAACGACTATTCAAGGTTGGTATCAATTACGACAGCAACCAGCGCACGATTGGCAACTGGATTATCAAGGAAGGATAAAGACAAAATTCCACCATGGTTATACATCTCTAACAGATGTGCCACGGTGGATTTTTGTTTTAATTATATAATTGAAAGTTAATGTAAACTCTTAGTTGCGATTCGCCTGACTTATTAGGTCGGTCACTTCCTTCATGAATTCCTTGTCGGCAGCCAGTTCCTCGATGCTGATGTGCATGCGATAGCGCCAATAGTGCTTAGGATTTGCCGGAATGTTGATGCGCTCGCCGTTAGGGTCGATGAGGCGCAGGCGCTCGTCGATGGCAAGCCAGTCCTGGATGCTCAAGATGCAGAGCATGGATGGCGACATCAAATGGCGGGAGATGATGTCGCTGGCTAGCCAGCCTGGCAGCGGATGGGGCGCAGGTCCCTGATGGAAGAGCATCGTGTTGTAATACTCCTGCGTGCGCTGGATGTTCTCGTCCCACCACTGACGAAGCGTAGGCATGTCGTGGCTGGAGATGGTGCATACCGAGCGGTATGGGTTGCGACTCAGATGACCAAACTTCACCGATGGGTCCTTCGGCATGCTCTGGAGCTCCAAGCTCAATATCTTCAACTCATTCATCACCCATGGCACGCAGTCGGGCACCATACCGAGGTCTTCGGCACATACCAACATACGGGTGGCCTGAACCAACTTAGGCAACTTCTTCATCGCCTCATTATACCAGAACTGGTTGTTGCGACGATAGAAATAGTCGTTGTAGAGACGGTTGAACGCAGCCTTGTCGTTGTCGTAGAGCGACTCGTAGATGAAGTCGAGCTGGGCTGAGATGCGTGGATGGTAAAGACCAGAATTGCGATGGTCGCGCACGAAGAGCACATCGCTGATGAGGGCATAGAGCCCGTCACGCAGCCAGAGCTCCTTCTCGTCGGTGACGCCCTCGAAGAGAGCCTCCACCTTGCGCTGTGTATCCACCGACGCCTTCATCTGGTAACGCTCGTCGTCCAAGCGGTCGAGGTATTTATCCTTCACCTCGTCGGCACGCTCGTGGAAGATGCGATCCAACACCCAGTCGGTGATGAATGGACGCAGGAATCTATCCTCCTGGAAATGCAGACCATACCCCTCTATCTCATCGCGGCTCATGCCGAGAGCCGGGGCAAACTGTCCAAGCAATCCATGCACGCTGTCGATAGGAATCTCCCAGATGCGGAAGAAACCGAGCACATGGTCGATGCGATAGGCATCAAAGTATTTCGCCATGTTCTGGAAACGGCGCACCCACCACTGGCAACCGTCCTTCAACATCTCATACCAGTTGTAGGTCGGGAATCCCCAGTTCTGTCCGTTCACCGAAAAATCATCCGGTGGAGCACCCGCCTGACCATTGAGGTTGAAGTACTTAGGCTCCATCCACACGTCGCAGCCATAGCGGTTCACGCCGATAGGGATGTCACCCTTCAAGATGACGCCCTTCGCCTTGGCATGCTCATGCGCCTCCTGCATCTGCTGGTTGAGAACATACTGGAGGAAATAGAAGAATTCCACCTCCTTGTATGCCTTGCTCTTAGGGTCGGAGAGCTGCTTGCGCTCAGCCTCGTCCCAGATGTTGTGGTCGGGCCACTTGCTGAAATCGGCAGTGCCGTTCTTATCTCGCAGGTAGCTATACTGTGCATATGGCACGAGCCACTGCTGTGTTTCCTGGAAGAATGCCTTGAAATCGGCACTCTTCATCATCTTTTCACCTTCCTGATTGAAGATTTGGCGCAAATAGTTTATCTTGAAATCATTTACTTTCTCATAGTCTATCTGGCGCAGCGCATTGAGCTGTCGGCGTGTCTTCTCAGCCTCCTCTCGCGCCTTGGCATCCTTCAATGCCGGCAGGGCATGGAGGTTGGCATACTGTGGATGGAGGGCAAAGATGCTGATGCAGCTGTATGGATAGCTGTCGGTCCAGGTGTGCGTGATGGTGGTGTCGTTGATAGGCAAGAGCTGGAGCACTTTCTGTCCGGTCTTAGCCACGAGGTCTATCATGCTCACCAGGTCGCCAAAGTCGCCCACACCCGCACTCTTCTCGCTGCGAAGGGAGAACACTGGCACCAAGGTACCTGCCAAGTGACGGTCGTAGAGGGTGAAGAACGACTGGTCGAGGTCGTAGCACACCACCTCGCCTGGCTTCATCTTAGGCAAGTCGATGGTACGGTTCTGACAGGTTTCCCAGAGCACTTGCTTCCGATGGTGGTCTTGCGCCACAAACTTAAACTCCATGTGGCTGCCGCCCAACTGATTGGCATCTATATCCACAACCCATTCATTGTAAGTATGCTGAGCCATCGCCAGCACATTTTCTTCCTTCCAAGCGCCCAACGCTTTGTCTGCTCCCAGCACGCCCAGACGTTCGCCATCTCGCAACTGCGGGGCACGCACAATAAGACGCACCACCTTGTCGTAGCTTTCAGCCTTCATCTCCTGAGGAGTCTGATGGTTGATACAGTCGGTAAAGGCGCTGCTGTAGAGGTAAGCATCCTCTGGCATCACCTTCCAATGGTCGTAGATGGTATATTCGCTAGCCTTCTTGGCTGTCACATCCATCTGGTGCTTCACCAAGAGCCATTCGGTCTTCACCACACGGCCCTCACGCTCCACACTGTAATAATAGGTGTAACTCTTCTGTGCTGGTTCCACACACCATTCGTATGACCACTGCTCGCCATTGAGGGTGGTCAGTGGGAACTTTAGTTCCTCGCCATCTTTCTGAATGTTCAAGACGAGCTGCTCGCCGAACATTGCCTTATACGTTATATGAAAATGAAATATCATAAGACACTATATAACTGGGTTAGTTGTTTGTATTTATGGTGCGAAATTAAGAAAAATATCCGAATGCAGGACATTTTCTTTTGCACAAACGAACGAAAATCGAGTGCAAACGTTTGCACTTATCGCTCCTTGATGATGCTCACCGACAAGGCTCCTGCGATGAGCAACACACCAGATACAATCATCATGTCGCTCTGATGAGAGCCCACGATGCTCAGGATGCCACCGCCACAGATGGCTGCCACAATCTGAGGGATGCAGATGGTGCCATTAAACAAGCCCAGGTATGCACCCATGTGACCATAGCCCTGCAAGGCGTTGGTGACGAAGGTGAAAGGCATAGCCAACATGGCTGCCCAACCGGCGCCAATCATCAGGAATGGGATGAACTGCAAGTACTGGTCGTGCAAGAACGGTATCAGGGCAAAGCCCACGCCACCGATAATCAAGCTCACGGAATAAGCCATCTTGGTATTCTTGAACTGAGGCAGCACCACAGCCCAGAGCACAGAGCCTATCGCCTGAATGGCGAAGAGGATGCCCACCCAGTTGCCAGCCTCCTGGAATGCCTCCGACTGCGGGTCGGTAGTGTTCCAAACGGTCTCGGCGATGGCTCCCGTAGAGTAATTCCAAAGATAGAGGAAGCCAGCCCAGCAGAAGAACTGCACCAGTCCTACCTTCCAGAAGGTGACAGGAGCATTCTTCAAGAGGGTTATCCAACTTGCCTTGCCTTCGGTTTTAGGGGATTTGCAATCCCCGTTCTCCACATCATCGTCAACTCCATTATACGCTGCATAATCCACAGGATTCCACTCCTTCACCTTCGTCGTGGTATAGATGACGCAGAGGATGAGGATGGCGGCACCGATATAGAACGACCAAATGACCGAATCTGGCACCACGCCCTTGTCGGCTACATTCTTGATACCCAGGAAGGTAAAGAGGAACGGAAAGATATATCCAGCCACAGAACCTGCATTGCAGAGGAAACTTTGGATGGAGTAAGCCTTCGCCTTCTGCTTCTCGTTCACCATGTCGCCCACGAGCATCTTAAAAGGCTGCATCGCCATGTTGATGCTGGTATCAAGGAACATGAGGGCGATGAGTCCGAACACCATCGCACCGCTCACGGTCAAGCCGAGCGAACCGGCGTTAGGCAACAAGCACATCACGAGCACGGCTATCGTGGCACCCACGAAGAGATAAGGGATGCGGCGACCGAATCGGCACCAAGTCTTGTCGCTCAAGGTGCCGACGATAGGCTGCACGAGGATTCCCATCAGCGGAGGGAGAATCCAGAAGTAACTCAAGTTGTGTGGGTCTGCGCCCAACGTTGCAAAGATTCGGGAGATGTTGGCGCTCTGAAGGGCGTAGGCAATCTGTACCCCGAAGAATCCGAAGCTCAAGTTCCAGAGCTTCCAGAAACTCAAATTAGGTTTTTGCTTCATTGTTATATTGTTATTTTGTTTATTATCTCGTTGTTCCACGAACCACCAAGCGAGTTCTTACCACTCTCTTCTCCACCTCGTCTCTCGGGATGGAGCCCTCCACCTGTCCGATGAGGATGTTGGCAGCCTCCTCGCCTACCGCCACGCCTCGCTGCTCCACGGTGGTGAGCATCGGGTCGGAAGCCTTGGCACGGTCTCCATTGGTAAACCCGCAGACACTGATGTCATCGGGAATAGAGAAGCCCATGCGCTTGGCGGTATAGAGGATGCCGATGGCGGTATCGTCGTTGATGGCGAAGAAAGCGTCTGGATGGTCTTCCGCCTCCAGTATCTCCGGGGTGAGAGCCTCAGCCTGGGCACGGTTGTCGCAAATCTTCACCCAGTCGGGATTCTCCTTCAGCCCATGCTTCACCAAGGCATCGTGGTAACCATTGTATCTATTCTTCGAAATCTCCATGTTCATCGGCGATCCGTAGAAACCAATCTTCTTGCAACCAGTGTCGATGAGATGGGTCACGGCGGTGAAGGCACCCATGTAGTCGTCTACCACCACACGGGAGCAGTTCACCCCCGTACAGATTCTATCATAGAAGACGAGCGGCACGCCATTGTCCATCAACTTCTGGAAGTGGGCATACTGCTTGGTGTCCTTCGCCTGCGAGACGATGATGCCGCACACCTTGTTCTTATAGAAGTCGTCGCAGATGGCAACCTCCTTGTCGTATCGCTCATTGCTCTGAGCCACCATCACACGATAGCCTCTCGCCCTCGCCTCCTCCTCGATGCCCGAGAGCACCGACATGAAGTAGTAGTGCACGAACTCAGGGATGATGACGCCAATCACCTTCATCGGCTGCACCTTGCTGTGGCGCAAAGCCTCGCCGATGACGTTAGGATAGAAGTTATGTTCACGGGCATAAGCCTGTATACGCTCCTTCTGGACAGCACTGATACGAGGGCTGTCCTTCAACGCTCTGCTCACCGTGGCGATGCTTACGCCCAGGTCGCGAGCAATATCTTTCATTGTTATAATAGTATTCTCACTCATCGCTGTCTTTAGTTACGCTGCAAAATTAGACAAATATCCTCGAAGTAGAGTCATTTTCGTTGACATAAATCAAGCAAAAGCCGTGCAAACGTTTGCACTAAAGAAATAACGAATTTAACCGAAAAAAAGTACATTGAACCATAAAAGAAATTAATTTTGCAGCAGAAACAGGAAGTTTACGGGCTAACGCCCACTTTCCTACCTTATTAAATATAAGGAGCCTAATCGACCGAAGAAAAAAGCCAAGCAGGCAAAGGTAAGCGTAGGAATGACAACAACTTAAACCGTAAGAATCGAGAAATAATAAATTAATAATAATAACATTAACTTAAAAATCAAAGCAAATGATGAAGCAGGTAAAATTTAAATTGCCTCTCAGAGCGTTGACCCTAGCAAGTGGTCTGCTCTTGACAGCGAGTTCCTTTGCGCAAAGCAACGCGATAAAGGGACAAGTGAAAGATGCTTCTGGTGAGCCTGTCATGGGCGCTACCATTACAGTGAACGGTAAGGCAGTGGGCATTACCGACATGGATGGTAACTTCTCCGTCGACGCCGCTCCAGGCACTAACCTTACTTTCACTTACCTGGGAATGACTCCACAGACCGTGAAGGCAGCCAACAACATGAACATCACCTTGAAAGATGACTCCAAGGCCCTGAACGAGGTCGTGGTCATCGGTTATGGTGCCGTTAAGAAATCAGACCTCACTGGTTCTGTCACAGCATTAACACCTGACTCAAAAAATAAAGGTCTTGTCGTAAATGCACAGGATATGATTTCTGGTAAGATTGCCGGTGTAAATGTAACAAGCAACTCTGGTGAGCCAGGCGTTGGTACACAAATTAGAATTCGTGGTGGTTCGTCATTGAATGCATCCAACGATCCATTGATCGTTATCGATGGCGTGCCTATGGACAACAATAAGGTAGGTACCACTGGCTCAAACATCCTCTCTACCATCAACCCACAGGATATTGAGTCGTTCAATGTCTTGAAGGACGCTTCTGCGACAGCCATCTACGGTTCTCGTGGTTCCAATGGTGTCATCATCATTACCACCAAGAAAGGTAGCAAAGGACAAAAGCCACAAATAAGCTATTCAGGTTCAGTGTCTCTTTCTAATAAGAAGAAGACTTATGAGATGATGAATGGCGATCAATATCGCGAGTATGTAAAGTCGCTCTTCAATGAAGATGATGACGCTGTAAAGGCATTGGGTACCGCCAATACCGACTGGCAGGACTTGATTTATCGCACAGCCGTGAGCCACGACCACAACATCAGCGTAGCAGGTTCTGCCGGTAAGTATCTTCCATACCGTGTTTCACTCGGTTACACTGGTCAGGAAGGTATTCTCAAGAACTCTGACTACAAGCGTTATACAGCTGCCATCAACCTCAACCCTTCGCTACTTGACGACCACTTGACATTGAATCTCAATGCCAAGGGCATGCACTCCAATGCAAAGAAGGCAAACAAAGATGCCATTGGCGCAGCCATCAGCTACGATCCTACACAGAGTCCATACGACTTCACTTCTCAAAGAGACTTGGCTTTGCTTGGTAGCAATAAGAACCAAACACTCAAGAACTTCGGAGGTTATTTCAACTGGCTCACATCTGCCAGTGGATACAACGACTCACAGTGGCCATTCACTCGTTTCAAGGATGCGCCTAGCAACCCATTGGCTCTCCTCGACCTTGGTGGTGATGTAGAGAAAGTAAATTCATTCATCGGTAGTGCCGATATCGACTATAAGGTTCATGGCTTCGAGAACTTGCGCCTCCACATGACCCTTGGCGCAGAGGTAGCAAAGGGTACAGAGACTGAGGAACAACCGACATCCTACCCAGCCAATATCTACTATGGTGGAACTACCGACAACAGCAACTTGAAACGCAACCTCTTATTTAGCGCTTACGCACAGTACTATAAGGATTTCAGTAAGGTTCACCATTTCGACATTATGGGAGGTTATGAATATCAGCACTTCTTCTTCCGCTACAACAATAGCTGGATTCAGTACTATCCTGAGACAAGCCCAACAGCAGGTGAGGTATTCAAGGATTCTCCAGACCAAGACAAATACGAGAACTTCCTCGTATCATTCTTCGGCCGTGCCAACTATACATTGATGAACCGCTATTATTTCACAGCCACCTTGCGTGACGATGGTTCTTCTCGTTTTGCAGACCACTGGGGCTTGTTCCCTTCGTTCGCCTTCGCATGGCGCATCAATGAGGAAAGTTTCTTGAAGAACGTTAGTTGGCTAAGCAGCTTGAAACTCCGTCTTGGCTATGGTAAGACTGGTCAGCAGGAAGGTATCGACAACTACATCTGGTTCAAGCAATACAAGAAAGGTCAGAACTTCGGTATGTACCCTGCCATCGGCGATGGTAGCATCTACACACCTCTTTACTACAACGACAAATTGAAGTGGGAAACCACAGAGACTTATAACGTAGGTCTCGACTTTGGCTTCTTCGGCAACAAACTCAATGGTACCGTTGATGTATATAAGCGCAAGACCAAGGATTTGATTAACTCAGCTCCTGTAGCAGCCCTCGCTGGCTCTGCCGACAAGGGTTTGCAGAACATCGGTTCGTTAGAAAACAAGGGTGTCGAAGTTTCCTTGAACTGGGTTCCTGTTAGCGCCAAGGATTGGTACTGGACAATGAGCTACAACTTCACATACAACAAGAACGAGATTACCGACTTGAACGGAGTAAGCGACAATGGCGACCCTGTACTCACTGGCGACAACATCGACAAAGCCAACAAGGTATTGGCTTACCAAACAGGCTACGCAGCCAACTCATTCTATGTATATCAGCAGCTCTACGACCAGAATGGCAAACCTATTGAGGGAGCAGTGGTAGACCGCAATGGTGATGGTGTCATCACAGAAGCTGACCGCTATCTTTACAAGAGCGTAATGGCCCCTGTTACCATGGGCTTCTCTACCCGTGTAGAATACAAGAACTTCGACCTCGGCTTCTCTCTCCGTGCAAGCCTTGGCAACTATGTATACAACAAGTTTGAGCAAGGTCAGCGTATGAAGACTACAAGTTCTATCTGGAGTCAAAGTGCATACCTTTCAAACCGCTCTACAAGTTCACTAGGCTGGACATCAGATGCCAACACATCTAAGCTCAGCGACTATTTCGTACAGAATGCCTCATTCCTGAAGATGGACAACATCACATTGGGTTATTCATTCAAAGATCTCTTCAAGGCAGGTTCTTGGAAGGGCTTATCTGGTCGAGTATATGGTTCTGTAAGCAACGTATTCACTATCACCAAGTACAAAGGTATCGACCCAGAGGTTTACAATGGTATCGATGGTGACGTTTATCCACGTCCTATCACCTTCCTCCTCGGTGTGAACTTGAATTTCTAAACATTTTAAAGATTACGACAATGAAAAGATATATAAAGACTGTTATTGCACCTGCCGCAGCCCTGCTCTTGGGTTTGGCTTCGACATCGTGCGTAAACGACCTTGACAAAGCACCAATCAGCCCAAAGATTGACCTTGAGGTTAACAACGACGGACTTTTGAACAAGTGCTACGCAAACTTCGGTATCAACGGAAATGGTAGTGGTAGCAACAGTGACGATGATCCAGATGTAAAAGGATTTACCGATAATGGTATGACCGGTTTGGTACGTGCCATGTGGAATATGAACGAGCTTCCTACCGATGAGGCTACTTGTTCTTGGGGTGATGGTCTGCAAGAATTGAATTTTGCTAAGTTCGAGCCTTCACATGCTTGGGTTAAGTTGTATTTCACTCGCCTCACATTGGGTATCACATTCTGCAATCAGTATCTTGAGGTAGCTGGCAATGAAGACCCTACCAAGAATGCAGAGTGCCGTTTCTTGCGTGCCATGCAGTATTACTTGCTGATGGACACATACGGAAACGTTCCTTTCGGCGAGACTTTGGAAAAGCCTGTACAGAAATCTCGTCAGGAGATGTACGACTGGCTGATCCAAGAGTTGACCGAGATAGAACCTAACCTCTCTGAGCCTACAGTGAAGAGCGGTAGCGATGCCAACTACGGCCGTGTAGACAAAGCTGCTTGCTGGTTGTTGCTCTCTCGCATCTACCTCAACGCTGAGGTCTATACAGGCAAGGCTGAGTGGCAAAAGGCCAAGGACTATGCCAAGAAGGTACTGGATTCTCCATACGACATCAACGAGACTTCCGTTGGTAAGTGGAGTGCTTACCAGCTCGTCTTCATGGGCGATAACGACAAGAGTGCTGCTAGAAAGGAAATCATCTTCCCTATCATCAACATCTCCGGCAAAACTGCTAGTTATGGTAACTCTCTCTTCCTTATCGCTGGTACATTTGACGGAGCAATGCACGCTAACATCGACGACCCTGAAGGTTCAAATGGTTGTGTAGGTCAGAACTGGATTGGTCTGCATCCACGTACTGCCCTCTTGAAGAAGTTCTTCCCTAACACTGTAGCTCCAGAAGTTCCTTCTTACGAGATGCCAGCCAAGGCTAATGATGACCGTGCCCTGTTCTGGGGTAAGGATCGTACTTATGAGATTAGCAATATTACAAAGTCGGCAGAAGGCTATGGCGTATGCAAATTCCTCAACTACAACAGTGACGGTTCTTCACATGCCGACCCAGCTTTTGCTGATATGGACTGGCCTTTCATGCGTGCCGCAGAGGCTTATCTCAACTATGCAGAGGCAGATGCTCGCCTAAACGGTGGCAATACAACAGTTGAAGGCACAAAGATTCTCAACAAGCTTCGTGCTCGTGCCAATGCAACTACTCGTCCTGAGACTTCAAGTTATTCATTGAATGAGATTTGTGATGAATGGGCTCGTGAATTCTACTTCGAAGGCATCCGCCGTACTACTCTTATTCGTTTCAACCTCTTTGGTGGCAACACTGGCTACAATTGGGACTGGAAAGGTGGTGAGAAGGCTGGCGTAAACTTTGAAGCCTACAAGAACATCTATCCTATTCCATTGACTCAGATTCAGAGCAACGGTAATCTGAAACAGAATCCAGGATACGTCAACTAACATATATTAATGTAAAAATACATAGATATGAAAAAGATATTAAAATCAGCATTGCTGCTGATGATGGCTATGGTTATGTTCGCCGCTTGTTCCGACGACCGCGACGACAACCCTACAGTTACGGCTCCTACTGAGTTTGTACTCAACACCCCAGCCATCGCAGCTACCAATATAGACTTAGCACACTCTAGTTCTTTGGTATTCACCTGCTCACAACCAAACTATGGTTTCCCTGCAGCAACCAAATATACTGTGCAAGTATCGCTCAACCAAGACATGAGTGATTTCGTAGAGCTTGATCAAAGTTTCACCTCAGCAAAAGCTAATGTTGACCCAGCCTTATTGGCAACAGCACTTACCAATCTAGAGCTTAATGCGGGCAAGGCTGAAACAGATTTTCCTATGGACATTCCAGTTTATGTACGTATGCGTGCCGTTATGACAACAGAGACAGGTGACCCAATAGAAGGAACAGAAATTCTTTCCAATACCATCACCTTAAGCAATGTTCATTTGCTTTATTCTTTGTCACCTGTTACCGTACCTGAGCATCTCTATGTAACTGGTGGCTTCTGTAACTGGGATTGGGGCAACTGCTTCGACTTCATCCCTGTTTACGAACATCCAGAAATGTACTGGCGCATGGTTTGGATTGACGAAGCTGGTGTAAAAATCAATACAGCCAAGGAATGGGATGGCAACCAAAAGGGTTACAATGATGTAACTATCGACGGTGACCTCAAGGCCAATATCTCAACCAACGATGATGGCAACATGTGCTCAGCTACTCCAGGCTGGTACTTAATGGTAGTAACTGCTACTGTAGAAGGTAGAGACATCAAGTACAATGTACAATTCAATGAGCCTAATGTATGGTTGATGGGACCATGTATTGGCGATGCTTCTTGGGGCGAACTCAATGAAGCTGGTAAATTCACAGTTCCAACGACTAAGGATGACGACTTCATTTCTCCTGCATTTACAGGTGCTGTACCGGGAGGTGATGGCGACGGAATTCGTGCTTACGTCAAGATTCCTGGCAACGATTGGTGGCATTCAGAGTTCATTGTATTGAACGATAAGATCGAATATCGTGGTGCAGGTGGTGACCAAGACCGTGTAGCAGGTGCTGTAGGTCAGAAACTCTACTTAAACTTCTCAACAGGCAAGGGTAGCGTGAAATAAACAAGAAACGTCGGTGACATAATAGCGTCACCGACCTTTCTTGAGAAACAAAGTTTATTCACTATTAAGCATTAAACGAAATGAAGAATATATCTAAATATTTAGCATTCGCCATTTTAGGACTGGCAACTGCATCTTGTGGCGATGACTATAACAATTGGGCTAATCCACAGACCAATCCCCAGGAAGATGCTATCACCATTCCTGGGTTCACCGCATCTGCAACAAGTGCCATCGACTTTGCGAATGTTGCAGAGGATAGCGTAAATACGTTCTCTTTGAGCACAGCAGCACTTCCAGAGGGCTTTGCACTCGCTGATGCTCGCATCGAACTTACTCCACAAGATGTTGCAGGAGCCAAGACTACGACATTAAACGCTAACCTTGAAGGAAAAGCTGCTTCCTCCGAACTTTCCGACCTTGTTGTCAGTTCATACGGCAAGCGTCCTACAGCTCGCACATTTGATGCACATGTATATGTTGATGCTGTGAAGGATGGACAAGCAGTACTCATTGACGCTGGCAAAATCAATGTTATTGCAACACCTAAGGCTCCGTTCATAGACAAGGCTTATTATATTGTAGGCGATATGACGGGTTGGCAATTGAACAACAACTTTAAATTTACTCATACTGATGCCGATGTATATGAAGACCCAGTCTTCACCCTTATGTTTACAACAACAGCTGACAATCAGTGTTGGAAGATTATCCCACAGGGCAACGTTGATGCGGGCAACATTTGGGCTGTAGAGAATGACCCTAAGGGTGTGGTAGGTGTTGAGACTGATGGAGATGATGCCATGAGTGGAACCCTATTGACCACAACTTCTAAAAACGAGAAGGCTGGCGCAGGCAAAATTGCCAAGGCTGGTATGTATCAGATGACCATAAATATGATGGACTATACTTATACCATCAAGGAGATTTCACCTGAATACTACCTCGTTGGCGACTTACAAGGATGGAAAAAAGACCTCGACAAGATGGTTTGCCTCATGACAGCAGAAACGCCAATGATACAGAATTACACCACCAAGTGGACAGGTGGCCATAATCTTAAGATTTGGCTCGGTAGCGACTTTGGAGACTGGAACAATGCCTATGGTAGTGCCAAATTGGCTGACGATGATGCACTAACAGGTAGCTTAAAGGCTGTAAACAATGCAGGTGCTATTGTTTGTCCAGAGAAAGATGCCTACTACACATTCACCGCAGATTTCTCTACCATGACCTACAAGTGGACGAAGCTTGAGAACCAAAATCCTAAGGAGTTCGAAAAAGTTGGCCTCATCGGAGTAAATAACGATTGGGATCATGACATCGACCTTGAGCAGGTTGCTCCTCATAACTGGTACAAAGCGAATGTTGAAATCCCTGCTGGCAACATTAAGTTCCGTGCTGACCACAAATGGGGCGACGGAAACTGGGGATATGGCGATGGTGATTTCGAAAGCAAGGGCACACTTGTCAATGGTTCGAACAACAACATCAATATCCCAGCAGGTAAATACAACGTCTTCTTCAACGACATCACATGTGCTTATGCCTTTGTAGAAGTTAAGTAATCCTAGCTTCATCATCAAAACAATATAATTTCAATAGGCGACTCTCCTCATCCGAGAGCCGCCTATTTTCTTTTCTCATCTCCCCAATATTTTCCATTAATCTCTTGGAGGTTACAAAGAAAAGTCGTATCTTTGCAACCAACATAATGTACAACGATAAAGATAGGAGGTTACAACTATGGCAGAATTAAGAGACAGATATATTAGATTTGACTGGGCTATCAAAAGATTGCTCCGCCAAAAGGCCAACTTTGGTGTATTGGAAGGCTTCCTCACTGTGTTCTTGAACGAAAAAGTGAAAATCATTGATATCCTCGAAAGTGAAGGCAACCAACAGAAAGAAGATGACAAATTCAACCGTGTGGACATCAAGGCAAAGAACAGCAAGGGAGAAATCATCATCGTGGAAATACAAAACACCAGCGAGCTTTATTACCTAGAACGTGTACTCTATGGTGTTGCCAAGGCTATCACCGAGCATATCAACCTGGGGAACAGCTACAAGGAGGTGAAAAAAGTATATTCCATCAGCATCCTCTACTTCGACTTGGGCAAAGGTTCTGACTATATCTATATTGGACAAAATAACTTCGTGGGATTACACACGAAGGACCAGCTAGTTATCAGCACGAAGGAAAAAAACAACATCGTGAGGAAATCACCTTCGGAGATTTTCCCTACCTATATACTTGTACGCGTCAACGAATTCAACAAGGTGGCAAAATCTCCATTGGAAGAATGGGTGAATTATCTCAAGAATGGAGTCATCGACCCTGACACCAAGGCTCCAGGGTTACAAGAGGCTCGTGAGAAACTAAAATATTATGAGATGTCTGATGCAGAGCGCCATGCTTACGACGAACATCTCAATGCCATCATGATACAAAATGACGTGCTAGGCAATGCCAAGTTAGAAGGCTTGGCTGAAGGAAGAGCTGAAGGAAGAGCTGAAGAGAAAAAAGATATAGCTCGCAAACTCTTAAAGCAAAGTATTCCATTAGATATCATTTCTCAAGCCACAGGATTGAGCATAGAAGATATCAAGCAAATCCAAAAGCTATAACACCAATAGGCGGCTCTCCTCATCCGAGAGTCGCCTATTTTCTTACAATTGCGAAACCAGCGGTTTCGCAAATTACAAATATTTGCTTATCGGCCACTTCGCAAAGAAGCGGTCATTTACCAGATAGCCTTGCGGGGGCTTGCCCACGAGCTGTTTATCCACCAAGAGTAGTTGCTGGTTCTCCGTCTCTTTCTCACGGTCGCAAAAATATTCTGCGCCATTGTAACCATATACTATATGAATTGAAAACATGAGGAGAATTGCCATATTGCCATAGAACAAACATAACTACTTATGTGAATGACACTTACACGCATGGCAATTTTCTAAAAAGTAGGGAGAATTGCCATAAATTGCCATGTTTTTGCCATAAATCTGCCATATTTTACCCTATTTGTGTACAAAAAGACGCTGAGGACTGAGCAAAATGGCGTTTTTTTCGTTCAGTCGTAAGGGGAAAATACGTCCCGACGTAGTATCAGATACGTCCCGACGCAGTATCAGATACATCCCGACGCAGTGCTAGATACGTCGGGACGCATCTTCGGAATAGTCTTGATGAACAACAACTGACGTTCGGACGAACAGAAAGTGAGGCTCACATGAAATTTGAAAGAGGTGCAAACGATTGCACAAGAATATATACCATTTTGCACTCTCTATCACACAAACCTATTGGAATAAATCGTATCTTTGCCAACGTAAACAAATAACAATTTAAAACGAAGCAAATAAAATTCAACCTAATATGAAAAAGATTTATCTGATGCTCGTCGCCGCCATGGCGCTTACACTTGGAGCATGCTCCGATAGTAGTTCTGACCCTATTCCAGAGCCAGAGCCAACACCTACTCCTACGCCGACTCCCAACCCGGAGCCTACACCAGGGCTCTCATCCCAAGGTTGGCCAGCCGACTATAGCGGCGTGATGTTGCAGGGATTCTCATGGGATTCCTACGATGCCTCGCAGTGGAAAATTCTGGAGAAACAAGCCGATGACTTGAAGGGTTACATCGACTTAGTATGGGTGCCTCAGAGCGGCAAGTGCCAGGAAAGTACCCAGGTGATGGGCTATACACCTTATTATTATTTCAACCAAAACTCCAGTTTCGGCTCTGAGAAAGAACTCCGCTCCATGATCAAGACATTCAAGGACAATGGCATCGGAACCATCGCCGACGTGGTCATCAACCATCATAATACAGACGGATGGTTTAAATTCCCTGCCGAGACTTACAAGGGCGTAACTTATCAGTTGCAAAGCACCGACATCGTAAAAGATGATGACGAAGGTCAAACTGCCACAGAAGCAAAGAGCGAAGGAGTGAGCCTCAGCAGCAACAATGATGAGGGTGAAGGTTGGAAAGGTATGCGCGACCTCGACCACAAAAGCGAGAACGTACAGAAAATCATGAAGGCATACGCTAATTTCCTGAAAAATGACTTAGGATACGTAGGCTTCCGCTATGATATGGTAAAAGGCTACAGTGGCTCTCATGTTGCCGAATATAATGATGCCGTGGGCATCGAATATTCTGTAGGCGAATATTGGGACGGTAATGAGAAAATCATCAGTTGGCTCAACTCTACCAACAAGAAGAGCGCAGCCTTCGACTTCCAGTTCCGCTATAATGTGCGCGATGCCATCAACGGTGCTGGCGACGGAAAGGTTGCCTCAACATCCGATTGGTCTAGGCTCAACAGCACTTACAACTTGATGCACGATGCATCCCTGCGCCGCTATGCCGTGACCTTCGTAGAGAATCACGATATGCAGTATCGTTCTGAAAAAGAGCCACAAGACCCTCTCCGCAAAGATACCATCGCCGCCAACGCCTACATGCTCGCCATGCCAGGTACGCCTTGCATCTTCCAGCCTCACTGGTTGGCATACAAGCCTGAGCTGAAGGAGATGATTGATGCCCGTAAGTTCGCCGGCATCACCAATATGAGCAACTATATCAACAAGAAGAGCAGCAAGACCCTGTTTGTCAACGAGACGACTGGCTCTAAGCACAAGCTTCTCGTGGCTGTAGGAAACGACGCAGCCAAGTATGAGGGCGAGACAGGATTTACCAAGATTCTCTCTGGCTATCACTACGCCTACTTCCTCTCCAACGACGCTGAGACCACCTGGACCAGCATGCCATCAGGCACATACGAGGAAGGTTTCAAAACTACCCTTACAGCCGTAAGTGCCACCAAGGGAGCCAAACTGGTTTATACCCTCGACGGTAGCAATCCTACAAAAGATAGCCCAAGCGTGGAGAGTGGCAAGCAAATCGACATCAACGGCACTTGCACCTTGAAAGTAGGAATGCTCGTGAACGGCGAGGTAAAGAACATCGCCACCCACAATTACACCATCGAGAAATTCAAGGCATACAAGTTTACTGTATATGTGAATGCCGATGCAGTGAACTGGAACCCATTCTATTTCTACACATGGAGCGATAATAGCAAAAACGCATCAGCAGCTTGGCCTGGCGACAAGATGACCGCCACCAAGGAAATCGGAGGAAAAACATGGTATTATAGAGAATATAGCATAGACAAAGGAACCGACCTCGTGAATTTCGTATTCAGCAATGGTAAAGACAAGCCTCAGACAGTGGATGTGAAAGCCATCACCAAGACCACTTACCTTGAGATTTCGAGCGAAAAAGATGGAGAAAAGTATAAAGTAAAGGATGTAACAGAAACGTACGTTAAATGAGAAAAGCCGCCCAGTGGGGCGGCTTTTCTTGTTTTCGGCCCCTTCGGGCAGCTTTATTTTTTTCTTTAATCAGCTTTATCTTTCTCTTTGGTCAGCACCCCACATCAACTTCTCTCTCAAAGTAGAGAAATATCGTTGGTTGCGCTGCTTCACTATCTTGATGGTATGTGGAGCCTTCCGGATGACGAGGCGAGTTTCCTCGGTCATGCGCTCGCTGCGACCATCGATTGCCACCAGATAATTGTGACTGCGACTCTCGATGTCGAGAGTAATCTCGGCGGTATCGTTGATAACGATAGGACGGATGTTCAAACTGTGGGGAGCGACAGGCGTCAGACACAAACTACCGCTCTGCGGAATGATGATAGGTCCACCATTGGATAGATTGTAGGCCGTGGAACCCGTAGGCGTTGTGACGATGAGACCATCCGCCTGATAGGTGACGAGAAATTCACCATCCACCTGCGTGCGGATAGAAATCATCGAAGCATCGTCACGCTTCAGCACGGCGATATCGTTGAGGGCGAAGGGATTGCCAGCAAGGATGCCGCCCTCGGCCTTCACCTCTATCACGGCATGGTCTTCTATCACGCAGTCGCCGGCATAAAGACTATCCAATGCCGTATCTATCTCGCTCGGCAACACATCGGCAAGAAAGCCCAAGCGCCCCATGTTCACACCGATGATAGGCGTTTCCTTGGCACCCACCCGACTCGCCGCCTTGAGGAAAGTGCCATCGCCACCCATCGAGACGACATAATCCACGTCGAAGTTGTAGTCCTCGAACACCCCCGCAGCATTCACATGCAGATGTTGGTCGCGGGTCAAGAACTCATAATAGGCATTCTCGAAATACACCTCAGCACCCTTCTTGTCGAGGTAATCGAGGATTTTTTCGATGCTAGCCGACTTCTTGGCTTGGTATTCATTGCCAAATATTGCGAATTTCAAATGTTGTTGTGCCATTTATTTTGTAGTTTCAAATATTATTGTTATTTTTGCAAAGGTAATAATATTAATCGAATAATACGACAAAAAATAGATAAAATTATGGCGAAAGTATATGAATTTCTTGCCAATGGCTTCGAGGAAATCGAAGGTTTGGCTCCAGTGGACATCCTCCGTAGAGGTGGTGTAGACGTAAAAACGGTCAGCGTAACGGGCAGCGAGTTTGTGGAAACATCACATGGCATCACCGTCAAGGCCGACCTCAAGATAGAAGATGTGAAAGACTTCAACGATGCCGACATGCTCCTTCTTCCTGGCGGCATGCCTGGCAGCACCAACCTGAACGAGCACGAGGGCGTACGCCAAGCCGTCATCGCACAGCACAAGGCGGGCAAGCGAGTGGGTGCCATCTGCGCAGCCCCTATGGTATTGGCTAGCACAGGCATCCTCGATGGCAAGAAGGCGACCTGCTCTCCTGGCTTCGAGCGTTATTTCGGTGCCAACACAGAATATACAGGCGAACTCTTCCAGGAAGACGGCAATGTAATCACTGGCGAAGGCCCAGCCGCCACCCTCCCATACGCCTATAAGATATTGAGCTACTTTGTTGGCGATGAGAAGGTTGCCCAGCTCCAGAAGGGTATGCAGTACGCTCACCTGATGGAGAGCAAGCACTAAAAGATTCTTCGTTCTTCACTTTTAACTCTTCACTCAAAATTATGGATTACGTAATCATAGTAGCCGGAGGCAAGGGTCTCCGCATGGGCAGCGAGATTCCCAAGCAATTCCTGCCCGTGGCTGGCAAACCTATCCTCATGCGCACCATCGAGCGCTTTCACGAGTACGACCCAGAGTTGAACATCATCCTCGTATTGCCAGAGAGCCAGCAGGAATACTGGCACAAGCTATGCGAGGAGCATCATTTCGACATCAAGCACCAGATAGCCAACGGGGGCGACACCCGATTCCAATCCTCCAAGAATGGCCTCGCCCTCATCCCCGACGACGAGGACGGCGTGGTTGGCATCCACGACGGCGTGCGCCCATTCGTATCTACCGACGTCATCGAGGAATGCTATGAGACGGCTCGCGAGGAATACGCAGCCATCCCGGTATATGCCGTGACCGACACCCTGCGCTACATCGACCAGCACGGAGGCGGCAAGAACGTGATGCGCAGCGACTATCGTGTGGTGCAGACGCCACAAGCCTTCGACATCGGACTGGCGAAGCAAGCCTTCAACCAGGAATACAAGGAACAATTCACCGACGACGCATCGGTAGTGGAAAGCCTGGGTTGCCAAGTGGCAATGGTGGATGGCAATCGTGAGAACATCAAGATTACCACCCCATTCGACATCAAGGTGGCAGAGGCATTATTATCAGAATAAATCAGCATTCAACATACAACAACTCAAGACGTGAACAATATTCTAGACCAAGACATCATGTACCTACCCGGCGTAGGTCCCAAGAAGAAAGAGATACTGAGCAAAGAGCTCGGCATCAACTCTTATGGTGACTTGCTGGAATACTATCCATACAAGTATGTTGACCGTTCCAAGGTGTTCCACATCAGCGAGCTCACCGCCGACATGCCATTCGTGCAAATCAAGGGAAAGATACTGAGCTACGAGGAAATAGACACAGGCAAGCGCAACAAACTCTTGGTGGCTCATTTCTCAGATGGCTTCGGTGTGGTCGATTTGGTTTGGTATCGCAGTGGGCAATACATCATGAAAACTTATAAGGTGGGAACGGAATATATCGTCTTCGGCAAACCTACCGTCTTCGGCGGCCGCTACCAGTTTGCCCATCCCGACATCGACGACGCCAGTAACCTGCAGCTCTCCGAGATGGGCATGCAACCCTACTATAGCATCACCGAGAAGATGAAGAAATATGGCTTGACCTCGCGCACCATCGAGAAACTCACCAAGACCTTGGTGGGCCTTCTCCCTCCCCTGCCCGAGACCCTGCCCGATTTCATCATCGGGCGCCTGCATCTCATCTCTCGTGACGAGGCCTTCCGTTGGATTCACTATCCCCACAACCATCAGGAGATGCAGAAGGCACAAGTGAGACTCAAATTGGAAGAGCTCTTCTATGTGCAACTTAATATATTAAGGTACGCGAGCGACCAGCGCCGCAAATACCGTGGCTATATATTCAACCGCATAGGCGATGTGTTCAATCATTTCTATGCCCACAATCTGCCATTTGAACTGACGGGAGCACAGAAGCGAGTGATGCACGAGATAAGGGCCGACATGTGCAGCGGCAGGCAGATGAATCGTCTGCTGCAAGGCGATGTGGGATCGGGCAAGACGCTCGTCGCCCTGATGACCATGCTCATCGCCCTCGACAACGGTTATCAAGCCTGCTTGATGGCACCTACCGAAATCCTTGCCGAACAACACCTGCAGACCATCCGCGATTTCCTGCAAGGCATGGACATACGAGTGGAACTCCTCACAGGCATCGTGAAAGGCAAGAAGCGACAAGCCATCCTCGACGACCTCGCCACCGGCGACATCCAGATATTGGTGGGCACCCATGCCGTGCTCGAAGACCCAGTGGTATTCTCACGCCTTGGCATCGCCGTCATCGACGAGCAACATCGCTTTGGCGTGGCCCAACGTGCCAAACTATGGAACAAGAGTGCCAATCCTCCCCATGTGCTGGTGATGACAGCCACCCCTATCCCACGTACCTTGGCGATGACCATCTACGGCGACCTCGACGTGAGCGTGATAGACGAACTGCCCCCGGGCAGAAAGCCCATACAAACCATCCATAAGTTCGACAACCAGATGACGAGCCTCTACCAGAGCATCCGCAACCAGATTAAGCTCGGCAGACAAGTATACATCGTGTTCCCCCTCATCAAGGAAAGCGAGAAAAGCGACCTCAAGAACCTGGAGGAAGGCTACGAGGCACTGAAGCAAATCTTTCCAGAGTTTCGTCTCAGCAAGATACACGGACAAATGAAATCGGCTGAGAAAGAAGAGGAAATGGACCACTTTGTAAAGGGCGAGACCCAGATACTCGTGGCTACCACCGTGATAGAGGTTGGTGTGAATGTGCCCAACGCATCGGTGATGGTAATCCTCGACGCACAGCGATTCGGACTTTCGCAGCTACACCAGCTACGCGGACGTGTAGGGCGAGGTTGCGACCAGAGCTACTGTATTCTCGTGACCAACTACAAGCTGTCGGAAGAAACCCGCAAACGCATTGACATCATGTGCGATACGAACGATGGATTCCGCATCGCCGAAGCCGACCTCAAGCTTCGAGGGCCTGGCGACTTGGAGGGAACACAGCAAAGCGGAATGGCTTTCGACCTGAAAATAGCCAATATTGCCAAGGACGGACAACTGGTGCAGCTGGCACGCACAGAGGCACAAGCCATCATCGACACAGACCCTCAATGCAATGCACCCCAGAACGCCATCCTTTGGAATAGGCTCAACGAACTGAAGAAAACCAACATCAACTGGGCAGCAATCAGTTAGCAATAAAAACGCAATAGTTATGAATAACTCAAATACTGAAGAAGGCAACCTCTTCACCCTAGAAGAGCAAGGGTGTCTTGACACAAATACACAAGAGATTGTACTCACCAAAAAGGGCAAACCCGACCGCCGCTGCAAGCCAGCCGTACACGAACCTCGCCCAGACTTGACGATGGAAGAGATGGTGTCTCGCCTAGCAAACATCAAGGAAATAGAGACCGCCACTGGCATCAAATATGTCAATCTTCACCTGACCTCTCGCATGATAATCGGCACAAGAGATAGTTCGGGCAAGGAATTCACCATCAATCTCTCCGAACTTTACAAAGCTTATCAAAACTGCTTGAGATTTACAAGTCCAGAGGTCAAGAAGTATATCTTTATGGGACATTCTCCAGCAGTCGCCATACTAAGAAAGTTGCAAAACGACAATTAAAAGCTCGTGCAAGTAAATTCTTATTCAAAAACGTGTCATTTTTGTAACAAACGTTAAATTCGGGAGCATCACGTTAAATATCAAGCAGTTTGCGTTAACAAGCTTGTATATTTGAATTATTTTTGTTATATTTGCAACGTCTATATAACAAAACCGCTATTTAAGGCATTTGTCTTAGCGGTTTTTGCGGAATTTCAATTATTATTCTGCTCTTATTGACACGGACCTAAAAAAGAAAATTAAAAAGAAGTATGAGTTTTAAAAGTAAAATAAAGAAAATTTCGGTCGTCGCATTGTTGGCGTTAACAGCAGTCCCCGTTTGTGGACAAGACTTGTTGGCGAGACAAGCACCAGTAGACCACAGAATGAAATCGCTTGACACACTCGCTGTCTCGCATTATCGATTGATTGAAGATCGAGAGAATCCTTCGGCTGAATTGTACGAAGATTTCTCCAACAAGTATGCTCATCGAGCAACCACATTGCCTGAGCACTTGCGTATCGACCTCCGTCATTTCTGCATGCCAACTCCTAGTCGCGTTGTCACAAGTAACTTCGGTTATCGTGCTAGCTTTGGCCGCCAACATAAAGGTATGGACATCAAGGTTTATATTGGCGACTCAATCCACGCAGCCTTTTCTGGCAAAGTTCGCATCGTAAGATATGATGCTGGTGGTTATGGTAAGTTCGTGGTAATTCGTCACAACAATGGATTGGAAACCATCTATGGTCACCTCTCCGCCCAGCTCGTTTCAGAGAATCAGGAAGTAAAAGCCGGAGATGTTATCGGTCTCGGTGGCAACACGGGTCGAAGCACTGGTTCACACCTCCATTTCGAGACTCGTCTCTGTGGTGTGGCACTGAACCCAGCATTGTTCTTCGATTTCCGCAACCAGGATGTAACTGGCGATTTCTACTATTTCAATCGCGACACTTACGAGAGTGAGTATGCCGAGGCCAATGCCGCTCGTGGCAAGATAGGCAATGGTGGTTACACCAGAGAGCAGGTCAATGGTGGCGAGGTTGGCAGATACACCGCCAGTCCTACAGGCGAAAAGCTCTACCACAAGGTTAAGTCTGGCGAGACGCTCATGAGCATCGCCGAGAAGCGTGGTGTAAGCGTAGAGCAGATTTGCCGCTTGAATGGTTACAAGAAGGACAAGAAGCTGACCCCTGGTCAGATTATCCGCTACTCTTAATCAAAAGCATTATCACAATAGATAAGAAAACAAAAAGAGCTGAATGCAAGTTTTGCATTCAGCTCTTTTTTTGTATAAACATCGGCATCCATTACATGATGCCGAAGAATCTCAATACGTCGTTCAAGTTGGCTACCACCAACAACAAGAGCAGGATACCGAAGCCTACATACTCGGCACGCTCCATAAACTTGTCACCAGGCTTGCGACCTGTGATAATCTCGTAGAGCAGGAAGAACACGTGGCCACCATCCAACGCCGGGATAGGCAGAATGTTCATGAACGCCAAGATAATGCTCAAGAAAGCGGTCATCATCCAGAACGCATGCCAATCCCACATGGATGGGAACAGGCTACCCAAGGCTCCGAAACCACCAAGGCTCTTGGCGCCCTCCTTGGAGAACACATACTTCATGTCGCCCACATAACCCGACAGCACGTTCCAACCATACTTAACACCTGCTGGGAAGCTCTCAAAGAAGCCATAGCTGATATGGGTAACCTTGTAATCAAGCATGGCTGGATGGTTGTAGAAGCCAAATTTCACACCATCTTCGGTCGACTGCAACAGCACATTACTCTTCACAGTATCACCCTTGGCATTCAGGAACTCGATATTGGCGGTCAATGCACGAACACTATCCTTGTGGGTAGTAATCGTAGAAAGCAAATCGTCAACTCGTCCCAACTCCAGTTGGAAATCATTGAACGAGGCGAGTTTCTTACCATTCAACGCCAAGATTTTGTCACCCTTGCACAAGCCGACCTTGCTGGCAGGCGAATCCTTCATCACGCTATCAATCTGCAAAGGCTGATAGAGTTCCACAAAGCGAGGACTCTCCTTGATCATGTCGAGCATGTTGAGATCGCCAGGCAAATTGAGACTCATCTTCTTGCCACCACGAATGATGTCTACACGATGAGCGGTAGAAAGTTCACGGAAGAGGTCACCATCATAGGTTTTAAACTCACCCTGATCGCTGCCCACCAAAATATCGTTATCGTGGAATCCCAGGGCCTTAGCCTCACTGTTGAACTTCATTCCATAAGTCATGTTCTTGGTTGACACATAGTCATCGCCCCAATGGAACAAGATCATGGAATAGATGAAGAGAGCCAAGACAAAGTTGACCAACACACCACCTATCATAATCAGCAGTCGCTGCCATGCCGGCTTGCTGCGGAATTCATAGGGTTGCTCGGGTTGTTTCATTTGCTCGGTATCGAAACTCTCGTCTATCATACCCGATATTTTACAATATCCTCCGAGTGGCAACCATCCCAAACCATAAGTGGTGTCTGAGTTCTTTGGCTTGAACTCAAAGAGATGGAACCATGGGTCGAAGAACAAATAGAACTTCTCCACCCTAACGCCAAAGAGTTTGGAGAAGAAGAAGTGTCCGCCCTCATGGAGCAGCACCAAGATGGAAAGCGACAGCATCAACTGCAACGCTTTGATCAAAAATACTTCCATTTATTTACTATGAATTTTTAACATCGAGAATTGAACTTTATAATTAGTTTTTCTCGCTATTTTTATTTATACATTATTAATAATTATACATTATTCATCAGTTCCGTGGCGATGCGACGAGCCTCAGCATCAGTCTGAAGATAAACATCCAGATCTGGATTCTTATCAAACGTAGCCTTTGCCATCGTATCCTCGATGATGTCTGCCATCTGAAGGAAGCCACATTCGCCCTTGCGGAAGCCCGCATTCACGATTTCATTGGCTGCATTGACGATACACGACATGTTTCCGCCCTTCTTGATGGCGTCGAAAGCCAACTGCAAGCACTTAAACTTCTTGTAGTCTGGCTCGAAGAACTGCAAGTCCTGGGTCTTGAAGAGGTCGAGGCGATCGCCATTGAGATGCAAGCGCTTCGGGAAGGAGAAGGCATACTGGATAGGCAGGCGCATGTCTGGCACACCTAGCTGAGCCTTCACCGCACCATCGGCAAACTGCACGGCACTATGCACGATGCTCTGCGGATGGATGAGCACTTGTATTTTGTCGGCAGGCACACCAAAGAGCCATTTAGCCTCGGTCACCTCGAAGCCCTTATTCATGAGCGATGCCGAGTCGATGGTAATCTTCGCCCCCATGTCCCAGGTAGGATGCTTGAGGGCATCGGCTGCCGTCACCTTCTCCAGTTGCTCGTGGGTATAGTTGCGGAAAGGTCCGCCCGAACATGTCAGGAGGATTTTCTCCACCTCGGTGTCGCCCTCGCCCACGAGGCTTTGGAAGATGGCACTATGCTCACTGTCCACAGGGAGGATAGGAACATGATATTGCTGGGCAAGGTTGCAAATCAACTCACCGGCGACAACCAAGGTCTCCTTGTTGGCAAGACAAATCTTCTTGCGTGCCTTGATGGCATGGATGGTTGGCTCCAAACCGGAGAATCCCACCATCGAGGCAAGCACCATGTCGATAGGACCTGCCTGCACGATGTCGCAAAGGGCCTGCGCTCCGGCATAGACCTTGATGTCGGGCTCGTCGCTCAATAAGTTCTGCAACTCCTCATAGTGAGCCTCATTGGCAATCACCACGGCTGCAGGATGGAACTTATGGGCTTGCTCGGCAAGTTGTTTCACTCGGTTGTTGGCGGTGAGGCAGTAAACCTCGTAAAGGTCGCTATGCTGCTCGATGACATCGAGAGCCTGCGTACCGATACTTCCCGTAGAACCGAGAATACATATCTGTTGTTTCTTCATATTTCTTCTTCACTTATAATTCTAACAGTCCTTCAGGAATTGCCATTTTGATTTCTTTCTTCTCGGCACTCACTTCCTCTATGAGGTCGTTGCTGGCAGGAATAAGCACATCGTCACCCTGTGGCGTGGTCACCTCGAAGAGGAGATTGAGCGTAGAGTCATCCACATGCTCGATAGTACCCACCACCTTGCCGCTAATCACATCCACGAGGCTGAAGCCGATAATCTCTGCCCAAGACATGTTCTCCTCGTCGCTGTCAGAGAGATGGCGAGGGAAATAAACCTCGCATCCCGTGTAGTTGCGAGCCTGTTCCTGGGTATCGATGCCTTCAAACTTCACCAGCACGTTGTCATCGTTCTTAAAACGATACTCTTCTAGATAGAAAGGCACGAGGATGCCATCGATGTCGAGCACCAAGTACTCGGCATCCACACGGTCGAAAACATCGTCGGTGATGGCAAAGGTTATCTCCCCCTTCACACCATGCGGCTTGCCCAGCTTTCCTATCTTATATACTTCGTCGCGTCTAATCATAATCAGCTATTGATTTCTTCACTCTGTTCTAGGGGATTTGAAATCCCCATCTTTACTCACTTAATCCGCCACACGAGTAATCTTGGCTCCCAGGGCATTGAGGCGATGCTCGATGTCCTCATAACCACGGTCTATCTGGGCGATATTCTCGATGCGACTGGTACCATTGGCACTCATGGCTGCAATGAGCAGGGCGATACCGGCACGAATATCCGGACTGGTCATTCTGCCGGCACGGAGTTTTTTCTTATGGTCATGACCTACCACCACGGCACGGTGAGGGTCGCAAAGGATAATCTGCGCTCCCATGTCGATGAGCTTATCCACGAAGAACAAGCGGCTCTCGAACATCTTCTGATGGAAGAGCACACTGCCACGAGCCTGCGTCGCCACCACGAGCAATACAGAAAGAAGGTCTGGGGTAAGTCCTGGCCAAGGCGCATCGGCAAGCGTCATGATGGTTCCATCGATGAAGGAGTCGATGACATAATGTTTCTGCTCCGGAATGACGAGGTCATCGCCCTCCACCTTGATTTTCACACCAAGACGGCGGAAGGAATCAGGGATGATGCCCAAGTCTTTCACCGAGACATCCTTGATGCGGATGCCGGCTCCGCACATGGCAGCCATGCCAATAAACGAACCTACCTCTATCATATCTGGCAGGATGCGATGCTGGGCACCATGCAGTTTCTCCACGCCCACGATGGTGAGCAAGTTGCTGGCGATGCCACTAATCTGTGCGCCCATGGCATTGAGCAAGTGGCAAAGCTGTTGTATATAAGGCTCGCAAGCCGCATTATAGATAGTAGTGGTGCCCTTGGCAAGAACCGACGCCATGATGATGTTGGCTGTTCCCGTGACAGAAGCTTCGTCAAGCAACATATAGCAGCCCTTCAACTTCTTGGCTTGTATCTGATATACATTGCGGTCATCATCATGCACAAAGGTGGCACCAAGGCACTTGAATCCCAGGAAATGGGTATCCAAACGACGACGACCAATCTTGTCGCCACCAGGCTGGGCGATGGTCGCCTTGCCACAACGACCCAGCAACGGACCTATCATGAGCACACTGCCTCTGAGCGAAGCGCACTTCTTGACAAACTCCAAGCTATCAAGATAGTCGAGGTTCAAATTATCACTCTGGAAGGTATAGTCGTTGCGCCCGTTCTGCGTTACCTTGACACCTATTTCCTTGAGCAACTTGATGAGGTTGTTCACGTCCAGGATGTCTGGCACATTGCTGATGCGCACAGGTTCATCGGTCAAAATGGTGGTACAGATTACTTCCAATGCCTCGTTCTTGGCACCTTGGGGAGTGATAGTACCTTTGAGCGGATGTCCGCCCTCTATGATGAAAGACTCCATAGGCTTCTTATTTATTATATATAATAATGTATAATACTTACTTTTTCTTCTTTTGTCCAGTCGGTCTTGCTGGGTGATCCGTAATCTTGTCAAAGACGAAAGTATCCAGGTCTAGCTGAATCTTCCCATCGGTGAAACGAGCCAAGTCGGATGCCACCTTTTCCACATCGCTAGAGCCATGGCTCCACTGCACCAGGTTGCGATGCATTTGGTTGGCAGTGAGTGCCACCAACTCATCACGTTCCTTTCCAGGTTCCATGGTCTTCAACTTATTGAAGATTTGGAACATCATGGCGCCATAATGACGCACCGGGATTCTCTTCATCGGATATGGCATTGGCTCAGGTTTTCTGGCCATCTGCACAGCACCAGCCACATCAAACGGATAGTCGATGTCGAGCTGGAAATTGCTCATGATGGCAAGATGGTCCCATAGCTTCTGCTCATGGTTTTCCATTTCTTTGCCCTCTGGAAACATGCGCTTCATAACGGCGATGATAGCCTCGGCACAGCGCTGTCGCTCTGCACGGTCTTCCAACTTGACGGCATAATCCACCATCTGCTGTATCTCACGACCATACTCAGGCAGGATGAGTCGTTCTCTCTGCGTATTATAGTCTAATCCTTCAATATTCATATTTGTTATAATGTAATAATCACTTTAGAGCAATTTCTTTGGCATCTTAGCCACAAAGTCTTTCAAGTAGAATGGCACGAAATAAGCCACGTCCTCAAACTTGCCCTCCGCAAATCGCTTCTCTGCAAGCGGAGCCATGTTCTTGGCAAGAGGCCCGATGTCCTTCACAAGGTGAGCGTTAGGATGATTGATAGTCTCCATACACTTGGCTGCGCCATTTCCGAAGAAATACACAGAGCCCTTGTCAAGATACTCCTTGTAGGTATCTGCATCCACCACATCAGCCTGGATAGGGCGAACCACCTTCAAGGCGCGGTCGAACACTTCGGCATACACCTCCATGCGGCGGGCGTCGAGCATAGGCACGATGAGGGCATTCTCATCCTCAGGATGTTCGCCAAGCAATACAGGCACTGCCATCAGTTCGAGGGTAGGCACGGCGATGAGCTTCACACCACGACCATAGCAGATGCCCTTCGCCATGCTCACGCCGATGCGCAATCCGGTATAGGAACCAGGGCCACAACTTACTGCCACAGCCTCCAATGGAAGACCGTGCGAATCGAGGAAACTTAGCGCTTCATCTACAAACACACCCAACTTCACTGCATGGTTAGGACCACTGTGATCTTCCTTGTTAAAAATCACCTGTCCACTATCACTAATTGCCACTGAGCACACGTCCGTGCTCGTCTCAATATTCAATATACACGACATAATTTAAAAATATATTCTTAAATAAGGTGCAAATATACTCATTTTCTCGCTTTTTTTTGTACTTTTGCAGAAATTTAACGTGAAAGATTATATGATACAGTCAATGACAGGCTTCGGAAAAGCTACCGCAGCCTACAAAGAAAAGAAAATTAATGTAGAGATAAAGTCATTAAACAGCAAGACGCTCGACCTCTCTACTCGTATCGCTCCGCTCTACAGAGAGAAGGAGATGGAAATCCGTCAGTATATCGCTAAGAATCTGGAGAGAGGCAAGGTTGACTTCTCTATCTGGATAGAGAAAGACGTAACTACTGACGCTACGCCTATCAATGCCGCACTTGTTGAGAATTATTACCAACAAATCAAGAAGATTTCGGCAGAAACTGGCATTCCTGAACCTACCGATTGGTACAACACCTTGTTGCGCCTTCCAGATGTAACAACCAAGACCGACGTCGAAGAATTGACCGACGAGGAGTGGGAGGCTGCAAAAGCGGCTATCACCGAAGCCGTAGACCATCTCAAGGACTTCCGCAAGCAGGAAGGTGCAGCCCTACAGAAGAAATTCACAGAGAAAGTGGACAACATCCAGGCTCTCTTGGCTAGCATCGAACCATACGAGAAGAGTCGTGTGGAGAAGATCAAGCAGAACATCGTAAATGGCTTGCAGCAGATTCCAAACGTGGAGTACGACAAGAACCGCTTGGAGCAGGAGCTCATCTACTACATCGAGAAGCTCGACATCAGCGAGGAGAAGCAGCGCCTGACCAACCATCTGAAGTATTTCCGTGAGACCATGAACGAGGAAGGTCATGGCGTAGGCAAGAAACTCGGTTTCATCGCACAGGAGATGGGACGCGAAATCAACACCACTGGTTCTAAGAGCAACCAGGCTGAGATGCAAAACATCGTGGTGAAGATGAAAGACGAGTTGGAGCAAATCAAGGAGCAAGTACTAAATGCTTTGTAATATTTTGTAATATGAAGAACGGATTGTTAATTTTCAGTGCCCCATCGGGCAGCGGCAAGAGTACCATCGTCAACTGGTTGATGAAGGAACATCCAGAGTTGAAGTTGGCATTCTCTATCAGTTGCACCTCTCGTGCCCCCCGTGGCACGGAGAAGAATGGTGTGGAATATTTCTTCCTCACTCCAGAGGAGTTCAAGGCTAAGATTGAAGCTGGCGAGTTCTTGGAGTATGAGGAGGTTTACAAGGATAGATTCTACGGCACATTGAAGTCGCAGGTGGAAAACCAGTTGAACGCAGGTGAGTCGGTCATCTTCGATGTTGATGTAAAGGGCGGCGTCAATATCAAGAAGTTCTATGGCGAGCGTGCCTTGAGCATCTTCGTGCAGCCACCTTCGGTAGAGGAGTTGCGCCGTCGACTGAACGGTCGTGGCACCGATGCCCCAGAGGTTATCGAGCAGCGCCTTGCCAAGGCTAGCTACGAGCTGACCTTCGCCCCTCAGTTCGACCATGTGGTGGTAAACGACGACTTGGAGAAAGCCGAGCAGGAAGTATATCAACTCGTCAAGAATTTCTTGGAGGCATAAGATTCCGATAAAATTGGAGGAATAAGCACCCAAAAGTAAACATAAAACACTACACATTAAACATGAAATGAAGAAGGTAGGAATCTTTGGCGGCAGCTTCAACCCCATCCATACCGCCCACATCGCATTGGCTAAGAGCCTTTGCGAGAAGGCGGGATTGGACGAGGTATGGTTTATGGTCTCGCCCATGAACCCATTCAAGAAGCATGCCACCGACTTGCTCGACGACCACTTGCGCCTGGAGATGGTGGAGAAGGCACTGGAGGAAGAGCCGCAACTCAAGGCTTGCGACTATGAGTTCCATCTGCCCAAGCCGTCATACACCTGGCACACGCTGCAAGCCATGAGCAAGGACTATCCCGGCATTGAGTTCACCCTGCTGATAGGTGGCGACAACTGGGCGGCATTCGACAAGTGGTATCATCACGACGACATCCTCGCCCACTATCCCATCGTGGTCTATCCCCGACAGGGAAGCGACATCGGCGAGATGCCCCAAGGCGTAACCATCGTGGAGACTCCCCTGCTCAACATCAGCAGCACGGAGATTCGCCAGCGCATCAAGGCGGGCGAAAGCATCAAGGGCATGGTTCCCGAGAATATCGAGGAACTTGCCTTCAATAACTATCAGAGCCTTTAAACTATCCACAAGGAAAAGCATCTAAGTATCGTTTAGAGACCAAGAAATAGATTAGAATAAAAGAAAAAAGTAGAAATCAATCAAACTAGCAGAAATGAGTTGGAAAGAAACCATCAAGAAGTGTCTTAGCGTGGCATCTGCTCCTATCAGGAGAAATGCCAACTTCTTCGTGTTCATGTATATCCTGGGCACGGTGAGCTCACTCATCACCATACCACAGAATGGCACCCTCTACGACAATACGTTCCTCGAACTCTTTGTCGACCTCTATGTGGTGTGCGCCCTCCTCGCCCTTTTTCCGAAGAAAGTACGCTTCGGTCTCAGAGTCGTATTATACATTATATTATATAGTGTGGCAGCGGCAGACACCTATTGCTTTGTCAACTTCGGTTCCACGCTCAACCCATCCATGCTGATGCTGGTGGGCGAGACCAACAGCAGCGAGGCAACCAACTTCATCTCTGCCCTCATCTCTGCCGAAGTACTCTTCAGCAGCGTGGGTTGGATTCTCCTGTTGGCACTCATCCAGCTGCTCATCGCCATCTTCCGCAAACCGCTCATCAAACTTTATGTATTCCTCATCACCGTGCTGGAACTGGCTTCGCTCAAGAAGCGACTCATGGCGATTCCTCGCATGACGGCAGCCTTGCCAGCCTGCTTCGGCATCCTGTGCCTCGTGCTCTTCATCACAGGCGCATGCACGTCTTGGCACAACAAGATGGCCTTTCATAAGTTGATGACGGGCAGAACCATCGGCGAGGTGGAACATACCTTGACCGACAAAGACCATGCACAGCTCTACCTGCCTATCTATCGACTGGAATTCAGTATCTACGCCAATAAGTTGGCGGCTCACCAGATTACCCAACTCATCCATGCCGCCCACGAGGTGAAGGTGGATAGCTGCAGCTATCGCTCGCCCAACATCGTGCTCATCATCGGCGAAAGCTATGGTCGCCACCACTCCCAGCAGTATGGCTACTTCATGGACACCACTCCACAGCAGGTTGCCTTGGAAAAGAGCCGCAAGCTTACCAAGTTTACTGATGTAGTGACTTGTTGGAACCTCACCAGCTTCGTCTTCAAGAACATGTTCTCCACCCATGTGGTGGGCGAGAAGGGAGAATGGTGCGACTATCCCCTCTTCCCTGAGATATTCCGCAAGGCTGGCTACAACGTAACCTTCATCACCAACGAGTTCCTGCCACAGGCAAAGGAGGCGGTGTATGACTTCAGCGGCGGTTTCTTCCTCAACAACCCAGAGTTGAGCAAACTCCAATTCGACCACCGCAACACTCAGCTCCACGACCTCGACGACGGACTCTTGACCGACTACGACGACAGTTTGAAGCAATATCAGAAGGAGCACAACCTCACTATCTTCCACTTGATGGGACAGCACGTGAGCTACAACTTCAGATACCGTGCCAACCAGGCGAAGTTCTGGGCTAGCAGCTACGAGGACAAGCGCCCAGAGCTGAGCGTGAAGCAACGCAAGGTGTTGAGCTATTACGACAACGCCACCCTCTACAACGACTCCATCGTGGCACAAATCGTGAAGCGATTCCAAAAGCAGAACGCCATCGTCATCTACGTACCCGACCACGGCGAGGAATGCTATGAGGAAAACCGTGGCTTCATCTGCCGCAACCACTCCGCCGACATCGACTGGCCATTGGCACACTATGAGTTCGAGATTCCATTCTGGATATACTGCTCGCCCAAGTACATCAAGACCCACCGCGACATCTATCGCCAGATACGCAAGGCAAAGGACAAACGATATATGACCGATGCCCTGCCACACCTTTTGTTATATCTGGCTGGCATCGAGACTCCGACTTACAAGGAGGAGTACAACATCCTGAGTCCGAAGTATGACGAAATGCGCCCTCGCATCCTGAAGAATTCTGCCGACTACGACAAGCTCCGTGATGCCCACAACGCCAAGATTGCCAAGGAGAAAGAGGCTGAAGAGGCTAAGGAAAAAGCTCAAAAGAAAACAAAGAAGAAAAAGAAACAATAACTTCTGGTAATATTTCGAGTTATACAACAAACTAAACAAACAACATAAAGAAAGGAGAAAGCGATTATGAACCAGCCAACATTATCCCGCCCGGCATGCAATGCGCTCAGAGGACTCGCCATCATCGGTATCTTCCTGCACAACTACTGCCACTGGCTCGGACCTATCGTCAAGGAGAACGAATACCAATACTTCCAGCACAACGTAGACTGGCTCAACCAAGTGATGGTAGGCGCAGACATCAATCTGCCCATCCACCTGCTCTCGTTCTTCGGCCATTATGGCGTGCCCGTATTCCTCTTCCTGAGTGCCTACGGACTCGTGATGAAATACGAGGCAAAGCCTCATCTCTCCGTCGACCAGGAAGCCCAGATGTATAGCATCTCGGGCAAGATGAAGTTCAACTGGCGAGAGCCCCTTCGCTTCATCCGCTATCATTATCTGAAGCTTTTCAAGATGATGATTGTGGGATTCGTGGCTTTCACCATGCTCGACTACCTTACGCCGGGACCTCACCACTATGCCGTGCTCGACATCGTAGCGATGCTGGGCATGTTCAACAACATCCTGCCAGAGCCCGACCGCATCATTTGGCCGGGACCATTCTGGTTCTTCGGGTTGATGATGCAACTCTACATCATCTACCGTCTGCTACTCTATCGCCGCCACTGGGGCTTCACCGTGGCAATGATGGTTATCTGCATCGGCATCCAGTTGGCACTGGGCTTCGCCAATCCAGAGAGCGAGGCGATGAACCGCTATCGCTACAACTTCATGGGCGGTATGTTGCCTTTCGGACTCGGCATCCTCTATGCCCGATATGGCGAGAAGATATTGATGACGTTCCATTCCAACATCACCAATCTCATTGGTGTCGTCTTCTGCCTCTCGCTCATCTACAGCCTCAGCGGCAACATGATAGGTTGGACGTTCGTGCCATTCTTCATCTGCCTGCTGTGCGTATTGCTGGCAGAACTACTAGAAAATGTGAATTGGCTCTCAGGTGTTTACAAGGCATTGGAGTGGATGGGCACCATCTCGGCGGCTCTCTTCGTGTGCCACCCTATCACCCGCAAGATATTCATTCCCATCAGTCGTCATGGCGACATTTACGCAGGCCTCTTGCTCTACATCGTGTCGAGCATCTGCCTAGCCTGGCTGTTCACCCAACTGATGAAGAAGATACCGAACCCGAAGCTTTAAAAGTAAAGAACGAAGAGTGAAGAATTCAATAGCAACAATAACTATTACTTCTTTAACTCCTTAACTCCTTTAACTCCTCAATTATGATAAAGATAAAAGATATAGAATTGGCGAACATCAGTAGGTTTCGCGGTGAGTTGATGGGAGCGGCGATGCTCTTCATCATCCTCTTCCACGTGGCGTTGCCTAGGGAAGATATGTTCTATGGCTTGCGCCGCATGGGCAATGTGGGAGTGGACATGTTTCTCTTCCTCAGTGGTATCGGTCTGTGGTTCTCGTGGACGAAGAATCCTTCCATCAAGCATTTCTTCATCCGTCGATACCTGCGCATCTATCCTACATGGCTCATCATCGCCTGCCTTTTCTATATTCCCCGTTTCCATGGTGGAAGCACCTGGAACTGGGTCAACCTGATAGGAGAGATTACCATCAACTGGAATTTCTGGTTGCACGATGAGCTCAATTTCTGGTATATCCCAGCCACGATGATGCTCTATCTCTTCGCCCCAGGCTATATGGAACTCATCAAGCGACACCCCATCTACAGATGGCTGCCTGTAGTGATGATCATGTGGTGCATCCTCGTGCAATACGTCACGCCCATCAACCATGCCGTTGGCCATCTGGAGATATTTTGGAGTCGCGTTCCTATTTTCTTCATCGGCATCAACATGGGGGAGATGGTACGACAGAAACAGACGCTCGATGGCGCCAGCATCTGGATGATATGGCTCATGTTTTGGATGACGCTCTTAGCCAGCATCTTCCTGGAGCAAGAGAAGCACGGCATGTTTCCGCTCTTTCTGGAACGCATGCTCTATATTCCGCTCACCATCACGAGCATCTTGCTGTTGAACCGCATATTCCGCCGCACCCCAAAGTGGTTCAACCGCGGTTTCTTGTTCGTGGGAGCATTGAGCCTGGAGGCTTATCTCATCCACATCCACTTCGTGCTCGACTACATCGAGAGAGAGCATTGGGGCTACTGGCCCACCTTCTTGGTATGCATTGCCATCACCCTGCCTACAGCCTGGGTATTAAGCAAGATAACAGGCTGGATTTCAAAAGAATTATCTAAGATTATCAAATAAAGATATTGATATACAGAATAAGACTCAAATAAAGATATTGATATACAATGAATGAGAATCAAATAAAAGATAGCAAGGGCTTTGCCGCCTGGATGCGCCTGATACGTCCGAAGCAATGGATCAAGAATGCTTTTATCTTCGTGCCATTGTTCTTTGGCGGCGAATTGTTTCATGTGGATGCCTTGCTTTGTGGCATCATCACTTTCTTTTCCTTTAGCTTTGCCGCATCGAGCATCTACTGCCTCAACGACATCATCGACGTGGAGGCAGACCGCCGCCATCCAGTGAAATGCCATCGCCCGATAGCATCGGGAGCGGTGAGCATCAACCAGGCATACATCCTCATGCTGCTCATGTTCGCCATTTCGATAGGCATCGTGTGCATACTTGGCTCATTGGAAGTCATCGGCATCATCGTCTTCTACTGGCTCCTGAACCTAGCCTATTGCGCCAAGCTCAAGCAGTATGCCATCATCGACGTGTGCATCGTGGCTTTCGGCTTCGTGCTCCGATTGTTGGCGGGTGGTGTAGCCACCCACATCATGTTGAGCAAGTGGATTGTGCTGATGACGTTCCTCATCACCCTCTTCATGAGCTTTGCCAAGCGCCGCGACGATGTGTTGCGCATGGAGAAGACCGGCGAGGCTCCTCGCAAGAACACCATCCGCTACAATCTTACCTTCATCAACCAGGCGATTACCATCACCGCCTCGGTAACGCTGGTATGTTACATCATGTACACGGTGAGCCCAGAGGTAATCGCCAACTTCCATACCGAGAACCTTTACCTCACCACGGTATTCGTATTGGTAGGTTTGCTGCGCTACATCCAGATAGCCGTGGTAGACCAGAAGAGCGGCGACCCAACGAAGATTATCCTGCGCGACCGCATCACCCAGTTCATTGTCCTGGCATGGTTGCTGTCGTTCCTCTTCCTTATCTATATCGTATAAAACGGGCTGAAGGCCCAAAAGCACCTAGCCCAGGGCATCGCCCTGGGTAACATACGCAAACAGAATGCGCCCTGAAAGGGCAAAAGCATAAAGACATGAAGAAAAAGATATATTGTTTCGATTTCGACGGAACGCTCACCACGAGCGATACGTTGCTCGAATTCATCAAGTTTGCCAAGGGCACAGGTCGTTTCCTAATGGTATTCCTGATGTATAGTCCGATATTGGCACTGATGAAACTGCACCTCTACCCCAACTGGAAGGCGAAGCAACAGATATTCGCCCACCTCTTTGCCGACATGCGCATCGAGCGATTCGACAAGCTCTGCCAAGAGTTTGCCGAGAGTTATCAGCACCTGTTGCGTCCCGATGGCATCCATTGCGTACACCAGGCATTATCGGCTGGAGCCCAAGTATTCATCGTGAGTGCCAGCATCGACAACTGGGTGCGTCCCTTCTTTCGAGCACGAGGCCTAGAAGACATTGAGGTATTGGGCACGCAAGTAGAAGTGGTGGATGGAAAGCTCACAGGCAAATTCAAGACCAACAATTGCTATGGCGAAGAGAAAGTGCGTCGCATCACAGCCGTCTTGTCGCAAGACCGACAGGCCTACGACATCGAGGCTTTCGGCGACAGCCGTGGCGACAAAGAGCTGCTAGCCTTCGCCGACGAAGGGCATTACAAACCATTTAGATAATAAAACATACGCCGCCCTTGTTATACGAACAAATCATCCATCGTAATTTGCACCTGAGCCAAGGCTGCATACTGGGAAGGGCGCACTCCAAAGGTAGTAATCATCGTAGGGATAATACCATTTTTCAGTCCTGTCTCTGCCACAAAATCAGCCATACGATTACGAATGCGCATATCCTCTTCCTTGGTTATCGTGTAAGGCATCTGCGAATATTTGATTTCACACAGGTTCACAAGGTTATCGGCACGCTCTATCAACAAGTCGATTTGCGCCGCAGGCTTCGATACTTTACTTCGCCAAGAATAATACTCGGTATGTATCTGATCTATACCCAAGAAATGTTTGATTTGAGGGATATGCAACATGCACACTCTCTCAAAAGCCAAACCATACCAAGTATTTTGGCGAGGCTTGCCCATCAAGTGAGACCAATATTCTGTATCTGTGGTACCTGGATGGCAAAACGTCATATAGAACAAGGTATAGAGGTCGGTGAGCTGATAGATTTGATCCTTCTGTTTAATCTTCTTATCCCTTGTATTATAGCCTCTTACGAAATCGCAGTTTATCAATTCACGAAGCACCTTTGTCAAGGTACCTCCTGATTTCAGTTTCAATTTCTCAACGATTTCCTTCCTTGTCATCCCCTGCCTGCAAGAGGCCAGCACCTCTATTACACGCATATAAACCTCTGAGTTTCTAAACAAGGACGAGTAAAGCCTTCCATATTCACGCTTGAGCTCTGCATGAGACGAGAAAAACAATCTATCAACATTGCCTTCCACTCCTTGATTTTTATCCAGCAAGCTGAGATAATATGGCACACCTCCCAAAATGCTGTATATTTGAAGGATAGAGATGCGAGTCCATGAGAAGCCATTGGCTTGCAGCATCAGCTCCGTCTCATGGAGAGTAAAAGGAGCAAGATACATCTCGTGCGTGATTCTATTATGGAGCCCACCATGACTATCTATCAAATTGGCAATCATCCATGACGTTGCACTGCCACAAACGATGAGCATGATTTCACTTTGGTAGGCAGCCCAACCATTCCAGAAATGCTCAAATGCCTGCTGAAATCCAGACTTTGGCGTATCCAAGCATGGGAGTTCATCGATAAAGACAACTAGTCTGCCACCATTCAATTTAGCTTTCAACAATTGTTTCAAAGCCTCAAACGCCTCTGTCCAGTTTGTAGGAATAGGCTGTTTTGAATCCCCATATTCCCTCAGAGCATAACCAAAATTAGAAAGCTGAGCCTCTGTTGGCGCCTCTATGGATCCTGACATATCAAAGGCGAACTTATCACGATAGAGATTTCTCACAAGATAAGTTTTACCTATGCGGCGTCTACCATATACCGCCACAAACTCAGCCTTGCCAGAGTGATAATACGCTGTCAACTGCTCGATTTCTTTCTTCCGTCCGATAATTTGCTCCATGCTTCCAAACTTTACATTTATTATGGTGCAAATATAAGATAAATATTTGAGTAAAGCAAGGATTCTTTAGCCAAATCGATAAATTTTAACTCGATTTGGCTAAAGAATGACCTATACAATAGCCAAATCGATTCATTTTCCATCGATTTGGCTATAATATACAGCAAAGAAGGTGAGAGCAGAAATACCTTAGCACCAAGAATTGAACTATCACTAGCAATTGAAAGGCACGGCTATAATACCTCTTCCAACCTGTTATGATGATTGAAGAACCCTATTGTAACGCCTGAAGAACCCCATTGTAACGACCGAAAGAACGGCTTCCGCTCAATTGCTGACAGCTGTCCGCAAAGTTGCAAACAGCTGTTTACAGACTTGCTGACAACTGTTTGCATATCTGCTGACAGCTGTCAGCAATCATACAGAAGTACATTCTTCTGGTACTAGAACTATATACAACGGACACATGAACCTAATGCTGAGAGCATTAAAACATATTGCAGAAAACATTAAAACATATTACAGAGATCATCAAAAACGTATTGCTGAAAGCATCAAAAACTAAGCAAAAAACATAAGAATGTAATCATCACCCCCTCACAATCCTTAGAATTTTGTGAGAAATCACATAAAAAACCTTGGAATTTTGTGAAAAAGATGTACCTTTGCATCTAAAACAGATTGAACATGAAACTATTAAAAGGCAAAAGAAATACAGATCTCGACTTCATACGCGCCATCCTCATCATGCTCATGATACTGATACACATCGTGAGCTTCGGCAACGCATATCCTCATCTCAAGGCAGGCATCCTCTCTTTCATGATGCCTACCTTCCTCATCATCACGGGCTATCTCGTGAACATCGAGAAGACGCCTCGGCAGATGGGCAGGTATCTGCTGTGCCTCGCCCTGCCCTACGTCATCATGGTGACGGGATTCTCGGTGCTCTCCTATTTCATGCCCGTAAGGGATGGCATCACCGAGCTGTCCATCTCGCAGATATGCGAGAAGATATTCGTTACCTCCATCGGTCCTTACTGGTTTATACAAACGATGATTATCTGCGGCATGCTCTATTACTTGAGCTTTAAGGCGATACATTGGAAGGTGGCAGAAAGGGGACTGCCACAGATAAGCAGCTACAGCAGTCTCTTCATCTTCGCCGGCCTGCTGTGGCTCGTAGGCAAGACGCCTGCCTTGCAAACCAATGCAGCAGCCTACTATTTCGCAGGAGCGGTAATTAGACAAAGCGGGATAGACTTCGGCAAGATGTTCAAGGCCACGCCAGTCGCCATACTGCTGTGGATTCCGCTTCTTTGCAACGACCAAAGGTATAGCTGGAGCTATCTAGCCGTGGCCTTCTCATGCTGGTGCTGCATCTCATCGGTGATGTGGGTGCGAAGCCTCATCAAGAACAGAGTGGATTCCACCTTATTATATATAGGGCGCAACACGCTGCCCATCTATCTATTCCACCCCATCTTCACGATGGCAGCCAAGTATTATCATCCCCTCTTCGCATGGGATGGGAGCGAGATTGCGTTCGCCATCTTCACCGTGGCTCTCGCCATCGTGGGCAGCATCGCCATCGCCAAGGTCATGGAGAAGACGAAGATGGCTTATCTCTTCGGAAAAAGAAGCATTTTAAGATAAATAAAAACGTATGAATATCAAGGACAAGATAAACAACATGGACACCGACAAGCGGGAGAAGCTGGGCGAGGTGGCAAGATTCGGCATCGTGGGCGGTCTAGCCACCGTGCTGCAATACGTCATCTACCTAGCCATGATGCCTGCGCTGGCGCACTTCATCCCCAAGATGGGCGACCACTCGCTCGCCACCACCGCCAACACCGTGGCATACATCGTGAGCTTCATCTTCAACTTCTTCGCCAGCACCCGCTACACCTTCAAGGTAAAGGCGAACGCCAAGCGAGGGGCGGGATTCACCCTATCGCATGTGGTGAACTATACGATGCAGACCCTCTGCCTCAACCTCTTCGTGGGTTTGGGACTCGCCAAGCAGTGGGCGATGATACCTACGCTGTGCATCTGCATCCCCATCAACTTCCTGCTCGTCAGGTTCTTCCTCAAGAAATAAACACATCCTATCATGAACAATATATTCCGCATCTTTAAGATCAAACGAGAAGAGAAATGGTTCGCCATGGGCATCATCGCCATGCTGGGCATACTCAACGCCCTGGTCATCGCCCATTATTATGGGTTGTTCACCCCCATCAGCGACCATTACTATGGCACCTTCGTGAAGAACTTCCACATCTCTGGCTTCGATCCCCTCACCTACTATGTATTGAGCAACTGGGAAACCTCATACAATGTATATCGCCATCCGCTCTTGGCGTTCTATATGTATATTCCATACTTGCTCAACCAGGGGCTCATGCAACTTACAGGTCTCAACTGCGCCCTATTCATCGCCGTTGCCATACAGATGTTCTGCGCCTTCTACAGCAGCGTCTTCATGTATCGCATCTTCAGGGAAATCATCGAGATGCAACGCTGTGCATCAACCCTCTTCACCCTGTTTTTCTTCTCCATCGGCTACGTGATGGTTTGCTCCATCGTGCCCGACCACTTCGTCATCTCGATGATGTTGCTCATCCTGGCCCTTTACATCTCCGGACGCAGGTTGAAGAACCATCATCAGTTCAAGATATGGCAAAGCATCCTCTACTTCTTGCTTACGGCAGGCACCTCGCTCAACAACGGACTGAAGATATTCCTCTCCGCACTCTTCGTCAACGGCAAAGGTTTCTTCCGTCCCAAGCATTTCTTGCTGGCAGTCATCGTGCCGGCCGCCCTGCTTTGGGGATTCTGTAGATGGGAATACAAGGTATTCGTTTGGCCGAAGGAGATGCAGAAGAAAGAACTGAGAGCCAAGAAAAAGGCTGAGCAAGCCAAACAGCAACAACAGCTTGCCCAACAAAAGAAGACACAAGACTCCCTGAAGATGGATTCCATCAAAAAGGGATGGATAACTTTGCCAAAGGTTACCCTAAGCGACTCTACGGCGAAAAGCAAGCCTAAGGCAAAGAAGAAGATGGTGCGTAAAGTGGGACATCCATTCATGTCGGGCGAATTCATGGGATGGTCGGATGCCACAACCACTCGCATCCCTACCATCGTGGAAAACCTCTTCGGCGAGAGCATCCAGCTGCACCAAGACCATCTGTTGGAGGACGAATTGCGTCATCGCCCCATCATCGTGCCTTACCGCCACTGGTGGAACTATGCCGTGGAAGGCATCATCTGCCTACTCTTCGTAGTAGGCATTTGGATGGGCAGGAAGAGCAAGTTCCTCTGGCTCGTCCTCTCCTACTTTGGGCTCGACATGATGTTGCACATCGGATTGGGCTTCGGCATCACCGAGGTATACATCATGGCGCCCCACTGGATTTACACCATGCCTATCGCCATCGCCTTCGTATGGAAGGAGATGATGCCCAAAGGACGGAAATACGTGGCAGGCATCGTGGGACTGCTAGCCCTCTACCTGCTGATATACAACGGAAGCCTCATCTTCCAATACTTAGCATAGAGAAAAGACTTTTGAATAAAGTAAGGGTAAAAACGACCTAGTGTAAATCTGCTTAGCATTTTTATACCAGGCCATTTTTACCATTACTACTAGTAGTTTTTATTACCGATATTCTTTATTGAGCAACAGGTCCAATATAAGATTTCTTTAAACCACCCCAATCTACAACAACTTTCTGAACCATCATGCCAGAATCGCCACAGATAAGAGAAATCACATGAGAAGACTTTGACTTATCAATGTTAAACTTGAAATGGGAAACAGCCGCATTTCTTAACACTTGATTTTTCCACTGCAAGCTATACTCCTTAAATTTGTTGTCAAAGACCAGTGGTTGACAACCATCAAGAGATACGCCCACCTTGGTAGACTTACCTTTATAAATAGGGAAGAAAGGCACGGTATAGAGCGTCACCTCTACTTGGTCAGCATTTATTGCAGGAAGAGTATATTCTATTCTGTCGCCTTTCACATTCGTGGCATCAGCTGTATTTCCAGAAGGCAACCCCAACTGAACAGCTTTCCAATCATATCCAATACCTTCCACTAAACTAATTTTATTGCCAGCCTTCTCCACCTTATTACTATGGTTTGCCAAATCAACCACATAGCAACGATCTAGTTTTTCTGGTTTAACAGAAAGATCAATAGGTTCTTCATCAGCACCCTCGGTATAGTTTACCTCTGGCATCTTCTGATAAAGAGCACACCAACCTGGTGCCAAATCCATCATACCATTCCATTTACCATCCAACATGGCATTATACTTCTTGTTCAAAGAAGCAATACTATCAAAAGCTTGTCGAGACTGACGAGCAGCCCAATTTGCCTCTTTCACATTGCCTAGTTTAAACTCCTCATGATTAAGTTGTGCCATCAAGAACTTGCGAGTCATCTGCGAAGAAGCCATCACAGGGAATGCCACCATCTCAAAGAAAGAAGCACGTTGCCTATAAGGAAGTTCATTCAATAACGCCCTGACATCATTGGAAATCTGTTCATAATCACGAAGACGCCTCTGAGCTTCACTATAATTTTGGAAAGAATATTCTGTATCTTTCAGCCCTGTATATTCCTTAGAGTCCCATTCTCGTTCCCAACCCATAAATTCTGGTTTGCGACTCCATGCTAAACGATAATAGGTATCGAGGATACGCTGTAAGCGTGGTGCATAGCTTTTGCCAAATAAGCTACCCAGGAACTGGCTCTGATGAAGGTTGATACTCTTCACATCAAATTCATCTACATTCCATGCTAAATCGAAGAAAGTCTTCATTCCCAACTCCATAGGTTTGATGTCACCTACGTTGAGCAACCAATAACGGTCAGCCCCCATGCGGTAAGCTTTCATCAGTTCCTCATACATCAAGACTGGAGGAGTGGTGTTCAACCATAGATAATCATGAGGAGCACCAAGATAAGACAGATGATAATACACTCCCGAGTGTCCGCTACGCTTTTGCTCGGCAGGATTGCTAACACGCTTCATGTAACCATAGTTATCGTCCACCCAAACTAACGTAATATCATCAGGTATCTTCAAGCCATTCTCATATACATCCATAGCCTCCTTATAAGGCAAGAAAACCTGTGGGATATCCTTGATGTCCTTGCCCGTATGTTTTGTAAGCATGATTCGTTGATCTTTGATGATCTGGCTTACCAATGCCGTTTGTTGATCGATAGGAAGGTTCCCTCTCAATCCTGCATCGTGCAAGCCACGCATACCCATCGTATAGATGTTGTCGAAACGAGAGGCTATGTCCAAACGGTTATTCCTTTTTTTTTGTACAGCTTTGGCATTGGTAGCATAATTCCAATCCCCATCTCGCTTGGTGTCCCATTCCCACTTTGAGGCGGTATTAATCAAGAGAGGTTCACAATGAGAGGTGGTAATGATGATACCGAATGAATCGGCTACCAACTTACTCTCTGGATGGGAATAAAAAGCACCCGTGCAAGAGTGCATGGCAGGTCCCAACATATTACCCTTCAAGCGAAGAGTCAACTCACATACCTTGGCATAGGTTTTAGGACCAATATCCCCCAATTCTTTTTCAAAATTATTTGATGCCCATGGTTTCAAGCCCCAGTCCTCATCATTGATAAACAATCCTCTATACTTGATAGAGGGCTGTTTAGAAACCGCCTTACCAGCGAGATAGACTGCCGACTTATGCCGTACAGGCACATCCGCCCACCAATAATAAGGCGAGACGCCCATTTGCTCGGAAATGGAAAGCATGCCATAAGCTGCTCCACGCTTATCACTGCCAACAACGATCAAAGCTTGGTCGATACCCTTCTGTGGCTTATCCACTACTTGAATTACATATCTCTCCCAACCATTCTTTATCTTAGATACATCGATGCACTTCTTAGCAATCAACTTATCAACCCACTTATTTTTACCAATAGTAGCCAATACGATTACTCTTTCGCCTTTCACGTCGCTCTTGACCACAGTTGTAGTCTGCATACCAGTTACCAATTTCACATCGTTGGCAAACATACCAGCCACCTTCTGCATCATGAGATTTTCTTTAGGAGATACATAGATAGGGGCACACTCCCCATTGGCGGCTATCGGAAAGGCGTGCGCAGAAGCTTTGTCGCTCACGTGTACCTGCGCCAAGCTTACCATCGACATCAGCAAGAAACTCGCCATCAAACTTATTTTCTTAATCATATCACATAAAATTTTTAAGACCTTTAAGAGGTTAGTGCTAATCTATGAACTAGCACTAACCTTTCAAGATAATTAATAATTAGGATTTTGTTCCAACACAGCTCCATTATTAGCCTCAATAGCAGACTGAGGAATAGGCCAGACCTCATAGGTCTTTTGCATACCTAATCCATCACCATTGGTCTTAGGGTCGGCATAATAAGGATTGCATTTCATTACTCGGTCATACAATTTTCCCATACGCATCAAGGTAAGGCGGCGTTTCTCTTCGATACCCAACTCACGCATACGCTCATCAAGCAAATAATCGATGTCTACTTTAGAAACCTCAACTGGTTTGGCATGGGCACGAGCTCTCACCACATTGATGTCAGCAGCAGCCTTGTCTTTATCCCCCAATTTGAGATAAGCCTCAGCTCTGAACAAATAAGTCTCTGACAAACGAAACATATACTGGTCTACATAAGTCGTTCCTGCAATGCTCTTCAACTGGAATGTGGCTGCATTCTGGTATAGTTCTGTAGGATGATTGAATGGAGTTGTAGCCTTAGTCTGATAAGCATATAGATATCTGCCAGGTATGGTCGTACTATTACCCTGACCTACAATCAAACCTGCTGGTGGATTATCCACATCTATCGTATCAATACCTGTAGCATCAATGAACGATTTGTTGTTTACAGGGAATTTACGAACGAAATTATAGTTAGAGTTTCGAATATCACCCTTGAAGTCATCTTCCCAAATCTTATTAGAGAAATAAGTAGTAGAGATTCCCCAGCCAATACCACGACCACCTGTATAATCGCCAATAGGCCAATGGAACGGAGAGAGTTTCTTGCCGTCAACTGGTAATTTTACGTCTCTAACCATAGGTACGAAATGGCGCTCCAACATATAGTTGCCCGTAAGCTTCAATGTTGCTGTGGAACTACCACCACCAGGCACGTTGGTATCAAACTGTATCACCCAAATACCTTCGGTATTACCAGCTCCACGATTTTGATTATTTTTTCTAAAGAGATCCCAATATACATCGCCAGGTTCTGTCATTCTCGCCCCAAAGCGATTCTTCATCAATGCCAAGGCAGGATTACCTATCACCTTGCTTGCTGCATCTACAGCCTCTTGGTTCTTTCCTTCTGCCAAATAGATTTCCGACAAAAGATGATAAGCTGCGGCAGAAGAAATCTCACCATCCTTTACAGCCTTGATATCTTCTAGATTTTGAGCAGCAAAAAGGACATCTGCCTCCGCCTGAGCCAACACTTCTTCTTTAGAAGCACGGGTATAATTGTTTTTAGGACTAGACACCTCTTCTAATTCTATAGGGATACCACCATATAGATAAGCCAAAGTGCGATAAGACATACCTCTAAAAAATCTACCCTTTGCCTCAAACTTTTTCTTAAGTTCATCACTCAAAGCCGTAGCTTCGGCAGAACGATGAATAAGCGTGTTAGACTCAGCGATTATCTTATAAAGTGCATCCCAATGATGACTGGCGATTGATCCTGTTGGATTGTAAGCTGCTAGCATATTACCATGCCTGTTAGTTGTACCAGGCTCTCCATCATACACCAAGTCAGTGCCATAAATAAAGTCCATTGGCTTATTTTCATCATATCCATAGAACTCTATTCTTATAAGATCATACAAATCGTTGACCGTCATATTAAAATCATTTTCAGTTCTGAATGAGTTTTCAGAACTCATGAAGTCTTTCGGTGTCTCCTCTAAGAATTTACTTTCATTGCAAGAGGCAAGACTCAATGCCATGAATAAATATATAATCTTCTTCATTGTTGTCTAATTTTAAAGTGTTAAATTCAATCCAAAAGAGAAACTACGCAAAACAGGGCGGCCGAAATAACCGCTTCCAGCTTCAGGATCCCATCCCTTCCATTTAGTGATGGTAATCAAGTTTTTACCACTGAAGAAGAAATTGAGATTTTCCAAGCCAATAGAACTAGCCCAAGCCTTCGGGAACGTATAGCTCAAGGATACGTCTTGCAAGCGCACGAAACTTCGACTCTGATAACGAGTTCCTCCAATGCTTCCTCCCTGAATAGAACGAGAGTAGGTTGCATTAGGATTACTTGGCGACCAATAGTCTTTGGCCAATTCACTCATTCGATTCCAACGGCGAGCATTGGTATCACCTCGTACCAAAGTTTCAGAGTTTGCTTGCAGATAGGCATTATGTCCACCCTGTATAGAATTGATGAAGAAGCTCAAATTGAATGATTTATACCTAAAGTTATTTAAAATACCAAAACGATAAGCTGGGCTTTTCTTACCCAAGACGACTCTATCATCTACGGTTATTTTGCCGTCTTCGTCAGTATCCACAATACGATAATTACCAGGATGATAACCGGTAGGAATGTCATCATTCAACTGCCAGATACCATCAATTTTATAATCATAAATAGACTGTAGGCTCTTGCCTATGAAGAGTTTACTAGCAATCAAATCATCTTCTTTTCCATCGCCATCTTTGTCTTCTCCCGTAAGAGATACTATCTTGTTGGAGTTGGAAGAAATATTAAAAGTAGTACTCCATTCAAAGTCTTTGGCTACAATGTTACGCGAAGTGACGGTAAACTCAATACCCTTATTACGCAACTTACCAATATTAGAACTTACAGTGCTAAAACCTGTCATGGTAGGGATGGCCAAATCATAGAGCAAGTCACGAGTTGTATTGAAATAAACATCCAACGTTCCATTGATACGACTGTTGAGTACGGCAAAGTCCAAACCAAAGTTGAGACCTTCTGTTTTTTCCCATTTCAAGTCGCTATTCGCCATAGTAGATACTTTCTGACCTATTTCAGTTTGGCCTCCATCACCAAATACATAAGCTGAAGACATCGTTACTTTTGCCAATGACTTGTATCTAGAAGTCTGGTTACCACTAATACCCCAACCTGCTCTCAACTTCAGTTGATCAACCCACTTCACGTTGAAAAACTTTTCTTGGTTTATATTCCAAGCCAAAGCCACTGATGGGAAAATGGCAAACTTATTGTTCTTGGCAAAACCAGAATAACCATCACGGCGAACAGTAGCTGTGAGCAAGTAACGATCATCAAATTTATAGTTGACACGCCCCATCTGATAGAGCAAAGCCTCATTCCAAGCGCCCGATGTGGTATATTGGTTTGTACCCAGACTCAAGTCATTATAACCCAAAGTCAATCTAGAAAAATTCTGAGCATCAGCCTTTGTTGTGTCATACTTTCTTTCACTGGCTCCATAAAGCAAGGTTGCACTCACAGTATGCTTGCCAAACTGCCCGTTGTAATTGAGAATATTATCTACCGTATAATCATAATACTCAGTATGAGATTTATAAGCGTCACCCGTCAAACTTGCTCCATATACGCTAGCATAGTTGTGATTGTCAATACGATAGTTGTTACCATAGTTGATACGATAACTAAGCCCTTTCAACGGCAGTTTGACTTCTGCATAAGCATTGGCAAAGAAATAATTGTGGCGTTCCTTATCCGAGACATTAGAACCCATAAAAGGGTTTGTATCCAAGGTTTGGAATGGATAAGGTATAATTTCACCATTCTCATCATAAGGAGAAATCAGAGGACTCTGGGTAATCAGGGCCCATACACCAGGCTCCGCACCATCTTGATTAACGAAAGAGGCGAACGACTGAACTCCAAATTTCATCCATGTATTAGGAGTCACATCCAAATTGATGCGGATACTATTACGCTTGAAGTCATCGTTTTTGATATATCCTGCCTGGTTGGTATTCTCATAAGAGAGAAGGTAGGATACGCGCTCTGTTCCACCAGATGCACTCAGTCTGTTCTCAAAGATATGACCCGTCTGTGTACCTTCACCCCACCAGTCATAGTCGGTAGCAGAAATACCATCTGGCTGTGAACTGTCGAGCATAGGCGTGTCTGGCAAATAATCAGCCACATTGAAATCTGGATTTGGAGTGGTATAGTCTGGTCCTTGGTAAGCCTTGTCATACCAGAAATCCTTTGTAAATTGCAGATACTCAGACCTATTCATTGGTCGGAGATTCTTGGTAGGATTAGAGAATGTATAGGAAGAAGAGAAATTAATCTTTGTTTTTCCCTCCTTACCTTTCTTGGTTGTAATCAACAATACACCGTTGGCTGCCTGGGCTCCATATACAGCTGTGGCACTGGCGTCCTTCAGAACATCAATGGATGCGATGTCGTTTGGATTGATAGAAGACAAAGAACTGGTATAGATGATTCCATCTAATACTACTAATACGCTGCTGTTACCTGAAATTGTATTTTCACCTCGAATGGAAATGTCTGGCGTGACACCTGCAGAGGTTGTTTGACCGATATTCAAGCCAGGAACTGTACCCTGCAAGGCTTGAGCTATATTTGTATTTGGAGCGTTTTCAAAATCCTTCAAATTGGCACTCGCCACCGAGCCTGTCAAATCCGACTTTTTCATTGTTCCGTAGCCTACCACTACGACTTCAGATAATGCCGCCACATCTTCTTTCAAATTAATCGTCATAATTTTTGAGAAAACTGGCTTGATGGTCTGAGTACTATATCCTATATACCTAAAATCCGCAACAATATG
>DJSH01000010.1 GCA_002440225.1 Candidatus Segatella violae | reverse complement strand
ATCTCCTGCTGAATGGCGAGAGGGGGTAGGGGAATCGAAATCTGTTTTGCTTGTGTCCAATGCCGTTTATATTCATTACTATGAAGATTAAATGTACATAGGGCATAATAAATGAACTTTTCTATTCCTTCTTTACATTTCAATATTTTCAGTCCATCTGCACCTTGTGCAAACCTTCCGTTATAATATTTAACGGATAGTGTATGATCTCCATAAAGAATATATTCACCTAGAGGAAGTAATGCATTTTCATCGTCTGTAAAGCCGGCTTGGAATTCCTTACCTTGATCGATTATAGGATAATTGCCTGTCAACTGATATTCTTCAGTTTTTAATTTAACAGGAGCATTGACCGTTTGGACGATTTCATAGAGTTTTTTATATTCTATCTTACTCATAGACCCTTGATGATTTCGTTCAACTTCATAGAATCGGCAATAACTGATTTGCTAAGTTCCTCAATCTCTGCATTCAGCTTCACGATGTCAATTACCTCTCTCTTGTCCTCCTTCTCTACATACGAAGACACCGAGAGGTTCGCATCGTTGGCAAGAACGTCGTCGATACTCACGAGCTTGGTGAAGTATTGCTCCTCCTTGCGCTCACCGTAAGCATTGACGATTTTGTCTTGGTTCTCTTCCGTCAGCTTGTTCTTTTCTCCTTCCTTCACGCATTCCTCGGAAGCATCGACGAACAAAATGTTGTTGTCCTTCTTGTTCTTTTTCAGCACGATGATGCAGGTGGCGATTCCCACGCCAAAGAAAAGGTTGGCTGGGAGCTGAATCACAGTGTCCACGAAATTATTCTTTATTAGATACTCACGGATTTTCTTCTCCGCACCGCCACGATAAAGTACACCAGGGAACTCTACGATGGCACAAGTACCCGTCTCGCCCAAGTGATAAAGCATGTGCATAGTGAAGGCTAAGTCGCTCTTTGACACAGGTGCCAGTACGCCCGCAGGGCTGTAACGCTCATCGTTGATGAGGATAGGATTCTCCTTGCCGTCCCATTTCTTGGAGTAAGGAGGATTGCTCACGATGGCGTCGAACTGCATTCCGAGGTGCTGAGGGTGAGTGAGCGTGTTGCCCAGCTGGATGTCGAACTTGGCGTAGTTGATGTTGTGCAAGAACATATTGATGCGGCAGAGGTTGTAAGTGGTAGGGTTGATTTCCTGACCATAAAACTCAATGTCCTTTGCTCCGTCGCCAGCATACTTGGCAAACTTCATCAGCAACGAGCCCGAACCGCACGCAGGGTCATAGACCTTGCGGATGTGAGGATTCTGAAAAGAAGCGATTCTTGCCAGCACCTCGCTCACCTCTTGTGGGGTGAAAAACTCGCCGCCGCTCTTGCCAGCCTTAGAGGCGTACATCTTCATCAGAAATTCGTAGGTGTCGCCTACGGTGTCGATGCTGTTGTCGGAATATTTCTGGCTGAGTTTCATTTCTCTTACGGCAATCAATACCTTGGAGATGAGCTTGTTGCGTGCATCCACCGAGTTGCCAATGCGAGAACTATCGATGATGAAATCAGAAAAGAGTCCCTTTACCTGCTCCTCGCTCTCGGTGCCAGCGGCGCTCGCCTCGATGGAGCGGAACACGTTGCTCAGGGTCTCGTTGAGGTTGAGGTTTTTCTCGGGATGCTCAGCCACTTTCTGAAACAGCTGGCTCGGCAGGATAAAGAAACCTTTCTCCTGCACCATCATCTCTCGTGCCTCCTCTGCCTCCTCGTCGCTCATCTGGGCGTAATCGAAATCCTCGATGCCCGCATCTGCCTGTAGCTGGTTGATGTAGTCGGTGAGGTTCTCCGAGATGTAGCGGTAGAAGATGGCTCCCAAGACGTAAGCCTTGAATTCCCAGCCATCCACGGCACCACGTAAATCCTCGGCGATGCTCCAAATGGTTTTGTGTAGTTCTTCTCTTTCTGTATTTCTTGTTGCCATAATAATGTGTATTTATTTCTTTTCGAGCACAAGTCGCCACTCCTCGTTCTCTAGGATGAGCGAGGAGGATGCTTGGCTCTTGTCGTTGTTTGTTATTGTGAATGTTTCGTTCTCGATCTTGATTTGTTCGCCCTTCATATGATAAGGTGCGCCGCCAAGGGGCGAGTATTCGTACTGGCTCTTGGTTACCTTGCCGTCGTAATCGAAATAATTCACCATCGCCCCCTCGGCGAAAAAGACGCTGTCGGGGGAGAAATGGCAGTAGAGGTCGGCTTCCTTCTGGTCTATCAAGAAGCCTCCGAGCTTTTGCGCCGCCGTGGTGATTTCCCAGTCGTTGGCAGTGAGCATGGATTGGTAATCGGCAGGGATAGGGGAGTCTTCGACCTCCTCGTCGCCACTGCTGCAAGAGGAAAGGCTGAGTGTCGCCGTAAACACAAAAAGGACGACTAGCATCACGCTGAAAAATGATGCTAGTCGCCCCTTTGCAGGCTTGGTAAGCGCATGAATAGCTAAGGCTAATTTTGAACCCTCAAAATTACCCCCCCCATTTTTGTGGCTGAAAGCCAAGGTGTTACGTCTGTTCATGCGGCAATAGTTTAAATTATAACTAGGCAAAGATAGTAAAAGTTTAGCAAATCGCCGCATTTTGTTACGTTATTTAACGTAAAATGTTTGTTCGCAAGCCCATGTTGCTACGCATCGGGGGCATTATGTATAAAGGGCTACTCTCACGAGCAACCCTATACATATTATACAAAAACATTATGAATTATTTCTATTAGCGAACAAGATTCTTTTTTTCATTTATGTTTCAATTCTATCTAAAAGTCTATGTCTTCTTGTTTACGGGTGCAAAGGTACGACGATTTTTCGAATCTCGCAATACCTAAAAGTAATGGTTTTGCCTAATACCTACTTATGATTATATAATAAATGATATTTTTCTGCGTTTTTATGATAAAATATAAGTTATGGACAAGACAATATCTCTTGGCATCATGATGGCCTTGGTAGTCGTTCCTGCTAGCGCCCAATACGCCTGGCAGGATGGGGAAGAGGCTGGTGCCATCACTTTGGGACGGGACATTGAGTATGGGGTGGAGGCCCAAGCGAGTTTCTCGAAAGGAAAAACTCCTTTGTGGCTCAATGCCAACAAACATGGTCTCAGCTCGTTGGAGCGGAACAACGGATACCTGCGTGCCGACATCATCCGACCGCTTGCGGCAGATTCTGTCCACCGGTGGGGCGTGGGGTATGGACTGGACGTGGCTGTGCCCTATAATTTCACAAGTCATTTTGTCGTTCAGCAGGCCTTTGTTGAGGCGAGATGGTTGCATGGGATGTTGAGCATCGGTGCAAAGGAATATCCGATGGAATTGAAAAACCAACGACTCTCCAGTGGTAGCCAGACTCTGGGTATCAACGCCCGCCCTGTGCCGCAGGTGAGACTCGCATTGCCCAAATATTGGACGCTGCCATTCTTGCATGGTTGGCTCCAAATGAAAGGGCACATCGCCTATGGCTTGATGACCGACGACAACTGGCAACACGCTTTCACCCATCGGCAAAGTAAGTATGCCGACCATCTGCTCTATCACAGCAAGGCGGGCTATCTGCGCATTGGAAACGAGGGGGCTTTCTGTCCGCTGAGCGTAGAACTAGGTCTTGAGATGGCTTGCCAATTCGGTGGTGATGTCTATGTGCTGGAAAATCACAAGATGAGGAAATATGCCACCGACGGCAGTCTGAAAGGCTTCTGGCATGCGCTCGTCCCGGGAGGTGCGGAATCGGAGGAGGGCGACTATGGCAATATCTCTGGCAATCAGCTGGGCTCATGGCTGATGCGTGTGAACTGGAACGCCGACACTTGGCGCGCAGCTGTCTATGCCGACCATTACTTCGAAGACCATAGCCAGATGCTCCTGCTCGACTATGACGGATATGGCAATGGCGATGAATGGCTCAGCCATAAGAAGCGTCGCTATTATCGCTATGCTTTGAAAGATATGATGTTGGGCCTCGAACTGAACTTGAAATATGGCAGGTGGTTGAGAAACATTGTGCTGGAGTCGCTTTACACGAAATATCAGAGTGGACCCTACAACCACGACCATACGGTGAACATCGCAGATCATTTGGCAGGGATGGACGACTATTACAATCATAGCATCTATCCCGGATGGCAACATTGGGGGCAGGTGATGGGCAATCCGCTCTACCGTTCGCCCATCTACAACGAGGATGGCAAGATAGAGGTGAAGGACAATCGGTTCATCGCCTATCACCTAGGATTTGATGGTCAGCCTTTTGAGCGTGTAGGCTATCGTGCCCTCGTAAGCTATCAGAAAGGATGGGGTAGGTATGCTGTCCCATTTACCCAGATGCACCACAACGTGAGCTTCCTCTTGGAGGGCGACTGTCGTATTGACAGGCATTGGCAAGCGAGGATTGGCTGCGGCATGGATTTCGGAAGCAAGGAGATGCTGGGGCATAATGCAGGTGTGCAAATCACCATCATACACAGGGGAATGGTGAGCAAGAAATCTAATAAATAACAGACAAAAAATGAAACGTAAAAGATATCCATTCAACGCTGTCAAAGGTAAATGGCTGTTCGGCATGGCCTTGGCAGCAACACTTGCTTCGTGCGAGATGGAAAGTTCGGACAATGGCGACCTCGATGGCTTCTGGCATCTGGAACAGGTCGATACTTTGGCCTCAAACGGCTCTGCCAATTATCGTAACCTTAGGGTGTATTGGGGAATAGAGCATCAATTGGTGTCGGTGAGCAATCACGACATGATACACGACTGGAGGGGCTATTATTTTCGCTTCAAGCAATCAGCCGACAGCTTGATTCTATCTTCGCCTTATCGCAACAAGTGGCATCAGCAGAATGGTGGTGACATCCCCGTGACAGAAATGTCTGACACCTTGTCATACTGTGGCTTCACCGCCTTGGAGGAGCATTTCTATAAGGAAAAACTTACTTCTCAAACCATGATATTGAGAAACAAGACTGTGAGGTTGAAGTTCACGAAGTTTTGAAAAGTAAAAACTCGAAACATCATTATCAAAAACAAAGAAAGCATTAGAGTCAACTCTGAATCTAATGCTTTCTTCTTACAAGTTGGAGCGAGATACGGGAATCGAACCCGCCTCCCAGGCTTGGGAAGCCCGTGCACTACCGATGTGCTAATCTCGCAAAAAGAGCCACGAGCGGGACTCGAACCCGCGACCCACGCATTACGAATGCGTTGCTCTACCAACTGAGCCATCATGGCTTTTGCTTAATAGCGGATGCAAAGGTAATGAATATTTCTCAAATTAGAAAATTATAGAGCAATACTTTTCTTTGTATTAACCATCATTAACAAAAAAACTTCGGGCAGCTTTTGCAAGTCACCCGAAGTCTTTTCATTCTAACACATGTGATATGCGTAAATAATTGCGTTATTTAAACGTCAATTCTTCCTTCTTTGGATTTTTTCCTACGCTAATGGTGTCGCCTGGCTTCAAATTGCCGTTGAGCAACATCTCGCACACACCGTCCTCAATGTAATTTTGGATGGCACGCTTTAGTGGGCGTGCGCCAAACTGCACATCATATCCCTTGTTGGCAACCATCTCCTTGGCCTTGTCGGTTATTTGGAAATGATAGCCCATGTCTTCGATGCGTTTGGTTAGTGGCTTCAACTCTAAGTCGATGATGCGCTTGATGGCATTCAAGTCGAGCTGGTCGAAGGTGATGATTTCGTCCAAACGATTGAGAAACTCTGGCGCAAACTGCTTGGCGAGGCTCTTCTGCACAATGGAACGGGCATACTCCTTGTCCTTCTCGTTCATCAAGGCATTGCCGCTCAGCCCGCCTGCATTGAATCCCACGCCCTTTCCGAAGTCTTTGAGCTGGCGTGTTCCGGCGTTGGAAGTCAAGATGATGATGGTATTGCGGAAATCTACCAATCGCCCATTGCCATCAGTGAGTCGGCCTTCGTCGAGCAACTGCAACAGCAGGTTGAATACCTTAGGGTTGGCTTTCTCTATCTCGTCGAGCAACACGATGCTGTAAGGCTTGCGGTGTACCTTTTCGGTGAGCTGTCCACCCTCCTCATAGCCTACATAGCCTGGCGAAGCTCCAACGAGCCTAGACGTAGACTGTTCTTCCGTATATTCGCCCATGTCGATGCGAATGAGGTCGTTGGCACTGCCAAACATTTCCTCTGCGAGCTTCTTTGCCAAATAGGTCTTGCCTACACCCGTAGGACCTAGAAACATAAATGCGCCAATAGGATGGTTTGGATCGCGCAAGCCTACACGGCTCCGCTGTATTGCTTTCACAACCTTGGCGATGGCATCGTCTTGTCCGATGACCTTGCTCTGAAGCACGCTGGCCATGTCACGGAGTCGCTTGTTCTCGTCTTCTGCGATGCGTTGCACTGGCACTCCAACCATCATACTCACCACTTGAGTTATGGTTTCCTCGTCGACGATGGCGTGTTCGCCTATCTCGCCATTCTGCCATTTCTGCTTCATCTCTTCGATTTCCTTCTCTACATTAGTCTGTTGGTCGCGCCAACTGGCGGCTAACTCAAAGTTTTGTGTGATTACGGCTTCTTGCTTCTTGGCGATTATGGCTTCACGGTGCTTTTCCAGTTCCAGATATGGGACAGGGATGGATGCATTATTAATATGTACGCGCGAGCCAGCCTCGTCGATTACGTCGATGGCCTTGTCTGGGAAACATCTGTCGGTAATATACCTGTCGGTCAATTTGACTGCTGCTTCCAGAGCCTTGTCGGTATAAGTCACACAATGGTGCTGTTCGTATTTCCCCTTGATGTTGTTCAGAATCTGCAGTGTCTCTTCTTTTGTCGTAGGCTTGACCACCACTTTCTGGAATCGACGTTCCAAAGCTCCATCCTTCTCGATGGTCTTGCGGTACTCGTCGAAGGTTGTGGCTCCGATGCACTGTATGGTGCCACGTGCCAAAGCAGGTTTCAAGATGTTGGCTGCATCCATTGTTCCCTCTGCGCCACCAGCGCCGATGAGGGTATGTATCTCGTCCATGAATAGGATGACGTTTGGATTGTTCTCAGCCTCCTTGAGAATGCCCTTGATGCGCTCCTCGAATTGCCCACGATATTTTGTTCCTGCCACGACACTCGTCATGTCGAGGTTGATTACGCGCTTATTGAAGAACATAGGCGATGTCTGCTGCGACTGGATGAGTTGTGCCAGCCCTTCGACGATGGCGCTTTTACCTACGCCTGGCTCGCCTATTAACACAGGATTGTTCTTCTTGCGACGCCCCAAGATTTCAAGCACGCGATGGATTTCTTTCTCGCGTCCCACCACAGGGTCGAGTTTGTCTTCTGCTGCTAGCTTGGTGTAATCTACACTATATTTGTCAATAATGGGAGTGCTCGTCTTCTTGCTAGGTGTTTCTTTGGTGGCGGCAGGTTTTTGCTGCTGCTGTTTCTCAAAGTCTAACGGTTCCTCGTCAGGGTCTATGAGATCCTTGTCGTCGTCTTTGATTCCGCCAGCGGTCATCGCCTCCCTCTGTTCCCGTTCGGGCTTTTCATCTAGAGAATCTTCCTTCTCCATCTCTTCGCCAGAGAGCAAATTGAACACCGCATCATAGTTGATACCCATGCTTGAGAGCATGTGAGCCACGTTGTTGGAGCCCTGTCTCAGAATGGAGAGCAGCAGATGTCTTGGCTCAACCTCCTTGACGTTGTCGCAGATCCAAGCTTCCTTGATGGAATTGCGAATCACGTTGTTAGTGATGTCATCGTAGGGGATTGAACTTGGCTGGGTCTTGTTATGGCCGATGGCTCCAACAAGATGGAGCGATTCGTCGATATGCTTTCTGAAATCTTTCAGATTGACGCCGAATTGCTCCAAGATTTGAGACACTTCGCCATTCTCTTCCCTCAATAACCCTAGCATCAGGTGTTCTACATTCACTTCTGAGCCTGCGGTGCGTTGAGCTTCCTGCCCACTCAAGTTGAGTACTTTCTGTATATGAACAAATGGATTTATCATTATTTGAGTCCTTCTTTTAAATATTTAATTGCAAATTTACGAATTTATTTATAGATTAGCAAAAGATATGCCAACTTTTAAGCATAATTAAAACACAAATAATGCTAAAATAATGCGTTTTTTAGGCTCTGGTGCTATTTTATACCGATTTTTTTTGTATCTTTGTCGAGATTTTCAGAAGGGCAAAACTCGTTAGAGCGCAAAAGAATGCCCTTAAACGCAATTTTAGGTAAGAAAATAAATAATAAAAACAACATAACGAAATGGACGAAAATCAGACAATGGATCATGATAGAATCATGAAAATCAACATTGAGGAAGAGATGAAATCTAGCTACATCGACTATTCGATGTCAGTTATCGTGGCTCGTGCCCTTCCTGATGTGCGTGATGGTTTCAAGCCTGTGCACCGCCGTATATTATATGGTATGCTTGGCATTGGAAACACCAGTGACAAACCTTATAAGAAATGTGCGCGCGTAGTAGGTGAGGTGCTTGGTAAGTACCACCCACATGGTGACTCTTCTGTATATGGCGCATTGGTGCGCATGGGACAGGAGTGGAACATGCGATATACGCTCATCGATGGACAGGGTAACTTCGGTTCGGTAGATGGTGACTCACCAGCTGCCATGCGTTATACCGAGTGCCGTCTCTCAAAAATGGGTGAGCACATCATGGACGACCTTGACAAAGACACCGTCGACATGATGAACAACTTTGACGATACCCTGCAGGAACCTACCGTGATGCCTACCAAGATACCAAACCTCTTGGTGAATGGTGGAAATGGTATCGCCGTGGGTATGGCTACCAACATTCCTACCCATAATTTGGGAGAGGTGATAGACGGTTGCTGTGCCTATATCGACAACCCAGACATCGATACTGATGGCTTGATGCAATATATCCCTGCACCTGACTTTCCTACTGGAGCGACCATCTATGGCATTCAGGGTGTAAAAGACGCTTATGAGACTGGACGTGGTCGTATCGTTGTGCGTGCCACTGCAGAAATCGAGAGCGGTGAGACCCATGATAAGATTGTAATCACTGAGATTCCTTATGGTGTAAATAAGGAGCAGCTCGTGATGGCCATCGCCGACCTAGCAAAGGAAGGCAAGATAGAAGGCATCGCCAATGTAAACGATGAGTCTGGCCGTCAGGGTATGCGTATCGTGGTGGATGTGAAACGTGACGCCAATGCCAACGTGCTCTTGAACAAACTCTTTAAGATGACTGCCCTTCAGAGCTCATTCTCAGTGAATTGTATCGCTCTTGTTGGTGGTCGCCCACGCCTTTTGAGTTTGAAAGAATGCGTGAAATACTTCGTTGAGCATCGTCACGACGTGACAATTCGCCGTACTCAGTTTGAGCTGAAGAAGGCACAGGAACGTGCCCACATTCTCGAAGGCTTGATTATCGCTTGCGACAACATTGATGAGGTGGTTCACATCATCCGTGCCAGCAAGACTCCTAGCGACGCACAGCGCAATTTGGAGCAACGCTTCGAACTCGACGAGTTGCAGAGCAAGGCCATCGTGGATATGCGATTGAGCCAGCTCACAGGATTACGCCTGGAGCAGTTGCACAACGAGTTTGACGAGTTGATGAAGACCATCGATTACTTGAATCAGATCTTGAACGATCCAGAGCTTTGCAAGAAGGTAATGAAAGACGAGCTCATCGAGGTGAAAGAGAAATATGGTGACGCACGCCGCACCATGATTAAGCCAGACGACCACGAGTTCAACCCAGAGGATTTTTATCCAAACGACCCTGTGGTAATTACCGTGAGTCATCTCGGATACATCAAGCGTACTCCGCTTTCTGAATTCCGTGAGCAGGCACGTGGAGGCGTAGGCGCCAAGGGCGCACGCACTCGTGACAAGGACTTCACCGAGTATATCTACCCAGCCACTATGCACCAGACCATGCTGTTCTTCACCAAGAAGGGCCGCTGTTACTGGCTCAAATGTTATGAGATTCCTGAGGGCGACCGTAATTCCAAGGGCCGTGCCATTCAGAACCTCCTCAACATCGACAACGACGATCAGGTGAATGCATTCCTCCGTTTGAAGGGCTTGAACGATGCTGAGTTCATCAACTCTCACTATGTGGTATTTGCCACCAAGAATGGTACAGTGAAGAAGACTTGTTTGGAAGCATACTCTCGTCCTCGAGCCAATGGTGTCATTGCCATTAATATTGTGGAAGGTGACGAGGTGGTAGACGTTCGTTTGACAAATGGTCATAACGAGTTGATTATCGCAAACCGCAATGGTCGTGCCGTTCGTTTTGACGAGAATGCTATCCGTACCATGGGACGTACCTCTACTGGTGTCCGTGGTATGCGCCTTGATGGTGACGATGATGCTGTAGTTGGTATGATTGTAGTCAACGACCCTGAGAAGGAAACCGTAATGGTTGTGAGCGAGCAAGGCTATGGCAAGCGAAGTGATGTGGTAGACTACCGTGTGACCAACAGAGGCGGAAAGGGTGTTAAGACCCTCAACATTACCGACAAGACCGGCAGACTTGTTGCCATCAAGAATGTGACCGACGACAACGACCTCATGATTATCAACCAGAGTGGTATCGTTATCCGCTTGGCTGTGGCAGACTGCCGCGTGATGGGCCGTGCCACACAGGGCGTTCGCCTCATCAATCTCACCAAGAAAAACGATGTCATCGCCAGCGTATGTAAGGTGATGAGCTCAGAACTTGAGGCCTCCGTCGAGGAAGAAAGCCGATCTGCATGGGCTAAGAAAAGCGAGGAAATCGAAAAAGACACCGTAGGTGCAAAGACCGCCGAGGAAGCGGTAGAGCGAGAGGCAGAACTTGATAATAACGACGAGAACACCCAGGAGTAAAATCTCCTGGGCATCTCGCTCTCATTAAATAAGTAGACGCGTAAAAAACAAATTAAACAACAACTTTAAACTCATTAAAGAAATGAAAAAGTTAATCGTAGCTGCTATGATGGTACTAGGTGCCACATCAGCATTCGCAGGCGACAGTGATGCCCTCAAGGCTATCACTAAGGCTAAGACTTATGCCGAGGCTGAGGCTTTGGTAAAGCAGAACTTGGGTCAGTTGGCCAATGACCAGGAGAAGGCTAAGGCCTACAACTACCTTGTAGACCTCGCCATGAAGGCATTCAACGACCAGCAGAGCATTCAGCAGACCAACCAGATTATGAAAAAGAATGATCCAGTTGACGAGGTTGCAATGAACGAGGGCGCATACAATGCCTTGATGAATGCCATCGAGTGCTACAAGTATGACCAGCTGCCTAATGCCAAGGGCAAGGTTGCTCCTAAGTACAATGGCAATGCCGCTCGTGTTTGGGGTGCTCGCATCCAGCTCGTCAACGCAGGTCAGAGTGCTGCGCAGAATAACAAAGAGGCCGATGTCTTGAAGTATTGGGGAGCTTTCCTCGACACAGATAACAATCCTCTGTTTGCTAGCGTAGACCAGAAGCAGAAAGACTCAGAAAAGGACTACATTGGACAGGTGGCTCTTTTCACAGCTCGCTATGCTTACCAGGCTAAGGATCCTGCTCGTTGCGAGAAGTATTGCGACATCGCCATGAAGAGTGAGAAGGAGGCAAAGGATGCCCTTAACCTCAAGCTCTACGTGATGAAGGATGGTTTGAAGACTAAAGAAGATTCTTTGGCGTATATCAATAAGTTGAAGGACATCTTTGCTCAGGACGAAACCAATGAGGTTGTGCTCGATGGTTTGAACTCAATGTATTCCTCACTCAAGATGGAGAAGGAGCAGATGGAACTCTTGGATGGTGCTATTGCCAAGAATCCATCGAATTTCGTAGCTCTTGCCAACAAGGGTATGGTTTACATTCAGAAAAACGATGCCGACAACGCTATCAAGTGCCTCAAGCAGGCTCTCGACGCAAAACCTGACAACGTTGTAGTTCTTACATACCTTGGTGCTTGCTACAATAGCAAGGCTGGTAATCTGCAGGATCCTAATGGCCGCAAGGTGGTTTACCAGGAGGCTATCAAGGTTCTTGACAAGGCTAAGGAGCTCGACCCAGAGAAGGCTCAGGCTAACTGGGGTTACACTCGTTACCAGGCTTACTATGGTTTCTATGGACCTAATGCAGCAGAGACTAAGAAGGCAGAGGAGGAGAGCAAGTAATCTCTCACCTTACTAAGTCATCAGGCTAAAAAGAAAATAAATCCCAGTCAAGCATTTCTTGGCTGGGATTTTTTATATATTTATTCTGTGCTTCATTTCTTGCGTTCTGACTCCTTGATAAAGCCATGACGATATGCAAAAAGCAGTTCCTTGAGGTCGTCTATCTGCTTGCGCAACTCCTTTCCTATATCGGTGTCGGCCACCAACATGCGTCGGTTTGACATCTCTACAATCTGGGTTGTGCTTTTGATGTCGGTTCCTCGTTCGATGGCATCTTCCATACTTGTAAAAGGCTCATGTTGCACGAGTTGGAAACCTCTTGAATGGTATACTAGAGTATAGCCAGCGATACCCGTTTCGTTGTGATAAGCCTTTGAAAAGCCTCCATCGATGACCATCAGCTTGCCGTTTGCCTTAATTGGATTCTCGCCTTTCGTGGTGCGCACTGGTACGTGTCCATTGATGATATGTCGATTAGGTCCTGTCACACCAAAGGCATCCATGATGTGGTCTATGACTTGTTCGTTGTCACGCAACAAGAAATAATAACCTTTCTCTTCCTTGTGGGTTTCCTTGTCGGTGATGAAGTAACGTTCGAAAGTTGCCATCTTGCTCTTGTCGAAGAGAGGGCTGTCTGGTCCACACCAAAGATAGAGGAAATAGTCGATCGCATACCGTCGCTCGGCTGGGTCTGAATCGCTTTGGAATGCTGTTCGTATCTGCATTCCCGTATGGTGCATTAGCTCTCTGCCACTATACTTGCGACCTGGATAAATTTCCACTTCCTTGAGTGAACCGTCCTCGTTGAGCGGACAAGAAGCGTGGAAGAGTAAGTTGTTGTTGAAGATGGCGTACATGCATCCATGTTGCAACATTACATTGATGTGCTTGTGAAGTTTCTCGCAGACCAAGAAAGAGTGGGTGAGCTTGTCGACGAGGCTCTGCTCCTCTGCTGTCAGTTCGTTTGCCTTGGCTGGATCAGAGCTAATCGTAGGGAAGTGACAGGAGGTCATCTTGTATACCTTTCCGTCTACTTTTACGGTACCTTTCTTTAGGTCGATGCTCTTTAGCAGATTGCGATGCTCCATTTTCCATTCTGGGTGACGGTCGTAGAGTTGACCTTCCAATTTGAACTGGATGATGCTGATGGCTTTGTGCATCAAGGCAGTAAGCCGCTTGGTCTTGTCGTCCATAGCTGCAGCTCCCCCTGTCATCTTTGGTTGGAACTCAGCACAGTCGTCATTGCCATAAGTATCCATGGCAAAGGTGGCAAGAGGAATGAGGTTGATGCCATAGCCCTCTTCTATGGTGGAGAGGTTGGCATAGCGTAATGATAGGCGAATCACATTGCATACGCAAGCTGGATTGCCTGCGGCAGCACCCATCCATAGCACGTCGTGGTTGCCCCATTGCATGTCCCAGCTGTGATAGCGGCGCATCTTATCTAGGATGATATGGGCACCTGGGCCACGGTCGTAGATATCTCCCAAGATGTGAAGCTGGTCAATGGCAAGACGTTGTATCACATTGGCGATGGCAATGATGAAGTCGTCTGCACGCCCTGTTGAGATGATGGTATCCACGATGACATTTACATAGGCAGTCTTGTCGTGGTCCTCAGTATGCTCATGCAAGAGTTCCTGGATAATGTAGGAGAAGTCGCAGGGCAGAGACTTGCGTACCTTACTGCGGGTATATTTGCTCGACACATCTCGGCACACTGCCACCAACTCATGCAGGGTGATGTGGTACCAGTCGTTGATGTCGGTCTCCTTCTGTTTGATTTGCTCAAGTTTCTGCTCGGGATAATAGATGAGCGTGCAGAGCTCGCGCTTTTCTTGTTCACGTAAGGTGTTACCGAAAAGTTCGTTTACCTTACGTTTGATGTTACCCGAAGCGTTTTTCAATACATGCAGGAAAGCCTCATACTCACCGTGAATGTCGGCGAGAAAATGCTCCGTGCCTTTAGGCAGGTTGAGAATGGCCTGGAGATTGATAATCTCTGTGCTAGCTTCTGCCACTGTCGGAAAAGACTGAGAGAGCAACTGCAAGTATCTCAAGTCTGGTTCAATGTTGTACTGATTCATATTTTATCGGTTTTGTTTTGATTACTTATTTTTACGCAGGCTATACTTTCCGTGCTTGTCGAATACAAGCCAGTAGAGTACAGGCAAGATGGTGGCGATGAGTACCATCGAGATAAGCGTTCCAAAGAAGATGACGGCACCCATAGGCGACCAAAGCGTGTTGTTCTCTATCATCATAGGCAATACCCCCACAGATGCAGCCGCGGAAGTTAAGAAGATAGGGCGCATACGTCTTTCGCCTGCTTGGAAAGCGGCGTCACGCACCGAGAGTCCTTTGTCGCGACGGAGTTCTTCGGCATAATCAAGCATGATGATTCCGTTTCTAACTAGGATACCCATCAAGCTTACTACTCCTAGAATGCAAGTGAGACTGACGTCGAAGCCAGTAATAGCTAAACCAAGAGCTGCACCGAAGATGCAAAGCGACATAGATGATAGGTTGACTAATGCCAAGGAGATGCGCTTGAAATGGAAGAGCAGGATGAAGAAGATGATGAGCACTGCAATCATCACTCCCTTGATGACCATAGGCAGAGTCTCGGCATCTTTCTCGGCCATGCCGCCTATCTCCCAACTTAATTCTGCGTTGTCTGGATCATCTTCCATAACACTATCCACCTTCTGCTTGAGTTCAGAAGTGAGATAGTCTGCATTATAGCCTCTCATAGGCTCTCCCACAATAGAGATGGTACGCACTCCGTTGCGACGGATGATGCTTCCGTCGTGCCAGTCGGGTGAAATCTTAGCAAGCTGGCGCAATGGCACACTTGAAGTTCCCCCCATTACTGGAATATATTCATTGTCAAGTTCACTATAGTCGCTTGGTCGACTCAGGTAGTTGACACTGTCAGTATCGGCACCCTTTCGTTCAGACTTGAGTGTCATTTGTACTGGATAATCGCCCTCCCAAAGTGTCGACATAGGAATGCCATCTCCAAAGCGAACTGCAAGGTCGGCCGATAAGATAGTCTTATTAACTCCCAATCGATTAGCTTCCGTGGCATCTGGAGTAACTCGGATGCCTGGCAATGGTTGCTCGAAATTCGTACGAATGAGGGTAATGCCATCTATCTCGTGCATACATTTCTCCACCTTGATGGCGATGCGCTTGAGTTGGCTGATGCTATCTCCGCTCACTCTTATCTCGATAGGATAGGAGGCTGCATTGTAGTCCATCTGTTTGAAGCGTACGAAACAACCTGGAAAATAATTGCAATATTTGTCTGCATACTTGTTGAGTACATCTTCCGTGGCATCATTACTTACAGTGTTGACGATAAATTGGGCGAAATTAGGCCCACCTATCTGCGGCGCATAGGTAGAATGGAATCGAGGAGACCCTTGACCTATAAACGTCGTGACGGAGGTGACCAGAGAATCGCGTTGTAAGATATGAGCCATCGAATCGGCAACGCTTGCTGTCTGTTTGGCGGTTGAACCATTGGGTAAATAGAATTCTATGGCAAACTGATTGCGCTCTGCAATAGGCATCATGCGCTGTGGCAAGTTGACGAAGATGACTCCTCCTAAAGCTATCAGTACGATGCCTGTCAGAATCGTTGTTCGGGGATGGTTGAAACAGCGTGTGAGAAGCCATGTATACCCTGTCTGCAAATAGTCGAGCGGTCTTTTGGGGGCATTTGGCTTAGGCTCGTTACTGATACCCTTGCGAATCACCATATATTGCAAATAAGGTGTAAGTAACAACGACACTGTAAGTGAGATGCTCAAGATGATGAACATAGCCCAAGGGAAAGACTTTACAAAGTCGCCCATATCACCATGCATGGTGATGAGGAAAGGGAAGAAGGTGAGCGAAATACTCAATGTCGCAGAAAGCACCGACATGAAGAACTCTCGTGGTGCTGCTATTGCCGCATGCCAGCGAGACATGCCGTGCCCTAATTTCTCCATGTAGTTGTCGATGATTACTACGGAGTCATCAACCACCATACCCAAAGTAACGATTAGCGCTGCCAAGGTTACTGTATTCAACTCCATGCCGAAAAGATAGAATACGCCCACAGAGGAAAAAATAGTGATAGGTATGCTGAGGGCAGAAACCTCAGCCACACGGCGAGGCATCAGGAGGATGACCACCACAATGACAGAGATTACGGAAATGAGCAACTCTCTTAGAAAATTCACAACAGACTCGCTCACCACCTTGCTTTGGTCGGTGATGGTGGTGATATGGACATCTTCAGGAAGAGTCTGCTTGAAATTATAAATAACTTGATGAACATCGCTACCCATCTTGACGATGTCGTTGCCAGGGCGCATCTCTATGGAGAGAAGAACGCATTTGTTGCCATTGCTTGTGATATATTTATTCTGTTTAGGGTATTCACGCACGATTCGGGCGATGTCTTTCAATCGCACGATATTACCTTTGGTGTCAGAATAGACTATCTGTTCTGCGACATCTCGCTCGTTATTGTAAGAGTCAGCCACATGGATAGGCAGACTTATGTTGCCCACGTCGATACTTCCGCTCAAGGTGGTGATGCCTTGCATGGCGAGTCGATTGAGGATGCTGAATGGACCTATACCATATTTCGCCAGTTTGTTTTGGTCGAGAAAGATGCTTATCTGCTCGTTTTCCATTCCATAGGTACGTAGATTGGAGATAGCATCGATGCGGCGCAGTCGATCCTTAAGGTTATCGATATAAGTGTTGAGTTCTCTATAGGTCTTCTGCTTGCTTTCGATGGTTATGAGGAGGGCAGAGGTATCGGCAATATCGTCGACCGCTTGCAAGGCAAGCACACCGGAAGGCAGTTGTGTCTTGAAGGTTTGTAGACCATGCTTGAACTTGCTCCAAAAGGCATCTTTGTCTTCAACGTTGTCATTGAGCTCGATGAAAACGATAAGCATACCATCCTTGCTTTGGGTATAGGTCTTCTTCTTGTTGACTTCCTTATATCCAAAGATGAAATTTTCCAAAGGTTTGGCTACTCGTTCTTCTACCTCTTCGCTAGTTGCACCTGGATAGACTGCCACAACTGCTCCCTGCCTAACAGTGAACTGCGGCATTTCCTGTTTTGGCATGATGGCAAGACCAAGGGCACCCATAAATACGAGCATTCCCATGAGTAGCATCACAATGTTGTGGTAGCACATGGCACTCTCGATAAACGAGCGCTTGAGCACACGATTAGGCTTGCGAGTGATACGAGCTTTGATATGATCGTGCAAGGCTGTATCCTTTGACTTATCCTTGATGGCTTCCTTGCCGGAATCCTTGTTTATTTTCATGTCCATATTAAATTTTCTCCACTTTTATCTTTGCTCTACCTGCGTTTATTGGTGTTTACTCTCATACCTTCAGATACTTTCTGCTGCCCACCAACAATGACGGAATCGCCAGGCTTTAGTCCTGATAATACAACTACGCCATCTCCTTCAAAGTCACCTACCTGAATAGGCTGTTGGTGTGCCTTGCCGTTGATTACCGTCCATACAAAGCGCGAATTGTCAACATCTAGTTCGATGCTTTCAGCAGGTATTACGACGTGGGCACTATTTCCTAGGCTTTGCTGTCTCTTTCCGTTAGGATATACCTTGGCATTGCAAACCATACCAGGTAGCAATTTGCCATGACTATTGGCAATGCGAGCTTTCACATCATAAGTATGAGAGATTGGGTTGGCATCAATGCCTTTTTCCGTGACGGTACCATCGAAACGGGCACCACCCAGTGCAGCTACGGTAGCAGTGATTGCATCACCAACACGAATGTGAGATATTTCAGCCTCGGGAATAGATATTTTGACATTGACCTGAGCCACATCGGCAAGCTTTACGATTGGTTGTCCAGGAAGCACATAGGCACCCATGTCTGCTTCCTTAGAAGCGATGACACCAGAAAATGGGGCGGTAAGGGTGGTGTGAGAGAGTTGTTGGCGAGCTATACTCTCTGCAGCCTGAGCCTGTTCCAACTTGCTCTCAATGTCTACCCAGCGCATATCGGATATGGTACCAGACTTGTGCAAAGGCAGAAAACGTTTGTAGGCGTCTTGTGCCTGCTTCAAAGTTACCAGTGTAGCACGATGGGCCTCTTTTAAGGAAACAGGGTTGATGGTTGCTATCACTTGACTACGGCTCACATAATCGCCCTCGTCTACACGGAGGGACGTGATATTACCTGCCACCTCAAAGCTCAAGGTGGATCCGGTTTTCTCCTCGACAGTGCCAACATAGTCTTTCGACTCAGAGCCTCTCATGTCGTCTATTGAGTAAACATCTACCGAGACAGGAGCCTTGCTGTCAGCTTTTTTTTGCTGCGAGCAACCTGTAAGGCAAATCATTGCCATAACCACTACAAAACTGCTTAAATTTCTCATACGATTGCGAATAATTTCTGCTTTTTAAATCTTTTTATACTGCAAAGATAGAGTAAATCGAAGAAAACACAAAAGAAATAAGAATTTTTTTACCTTTTTCTTTCGCTTTTTCGGATTTTTGCATTACTTTTGCAAGGAGAAACGTTGATTATTCAACCAAACTAACTATAATTGATATGAAACAGACTATTCTAGTGACAGGTGGCACAGGTTTTATAGGAAGCCACACCACCGTTGAGTTGCAGCAGGCAGGTTATAACGTAGTAATCGTTGATAACCTCTCAAACTCTAAGATCGAGGTGCTCGATGGTATCGAGAAGATTACAGGCATCCGTCCTGCATTCGAAGAGGTAGACTTGCGTGACAAGGCTGCTACCGAGGCCGTATTCCAGAAGTACCCAGACATTCAGGGCATCATCCACTTTGCAGCCAGCAAAGCTGTAGGTGAGAGTGTGCAGAAACCATTGCTTTATTATCGCAACAACATCGTTTCGCTCATCAACCTGCTTGAGCTCATGCCAAAATATAACGTCAAAGGTATCATTTTCTCTTCTTCTTGTACCGTATATGGTCAGCCAAAACCAGAGAATTTGCCTGTAACAGAAGAGGCACCACACCAAAAGGCTACTTCTCCTTATGGTAATACTAAGGAAATCAATGAACAGATCATTGCCGACTATATCCACAGTGGCGCTGCCATCAAGAGTATCGTCTTGAGATATTTTAATCCAATCGGAGCTCACCCTTCTGCTGAAATCGGTGAGTTGCCAAATGGTGTGCCAAACAACTTGATTCCATACGTTACTCAGACTGCTATGGGCATTCGCAAGCAACTTACTATCTTCGGTAACGATTATGATACACCTGACGGAACATGTATCCGCGATTATATTTATGTTGTTGACCTTGCCAAGGCTCATGTTGCAGCTATGGCCCGTGTGCTCGACAAAGAAACCGAGCCTATTGAGTATTTCAACATTGGTACCGGCAAGGGTAACTCTACACTCGAAATTGTAGAGACATTTGAAAAAGCAACTGGTGTGAAGCTCAACTGGAAGTATGGTCCACGCCGTGAAGGTGATATCGAGAAAATTTGGGGAGACTGTACTAAGGCCAACAAGGTACTCGGTTGGAAGGCTGAGGCTAAGTTGGAAGATGTGTTGGCTTCTGCATGGAAATGGCAACAGAAGCTTCGTGCCGATGGTATTATGTAAATTCTAAGTGTAAAAGCCTAGAAAAGTGAAGTTATCTAGATTTTTACCTATTATATTCTGTTTGGTGCTCTGTGCTTGTCATGACAGAGTGCCAAACAGTAATTTGCAATTGTCTATGGACTATTACCAACAGTTGCACAATCCCTCTTATGCCATCAACTCTCAGGTTATTCGAGGCTTGATGGATAGTTTAATGCGCAATGATTCTGATAGGAACAGCTCCGACCTTAGAACTCGAAATTATTATGGTAATGAGGGCGGTTTTATATGGATAGATCGACATGGGGTAGACCAGCGAGCAGATACGCTTGTCAAGTTTCTGCAAAAAGTTACGGATATGGGGTTTAGCCAACGTCTCTTCTATGTGCGTGCCATTGAACGAGATTTGAGACGTCTTAGAGCTCTCGACCTAGACTCTGGGAGTTATCAGATAAATCATGTGATGGCCCGACTGGAATATCGACTCACAAAGTCATACCTAAGGTATGTGGTTGGTCAACGATTTGGCTTTGTTAATCCTACGTATGTATTCAATCGTCTGGACTCTATAGACCCCAGCCCATACGACACTGTAAAACATGCGGTGAAGTATCGAGGACTTTATGACGTGAAAATAGATCATGTTGACAATCATTTTTATGCTTTGGCTTTACGCATGGCAAAGAGTGATTCCCTAGGCAAATTTCTTTATGATGTACAACCGACAGACCCTTTTTATTATCAATTAGAGCGACGGCTAGCGCAAGATAAGTTAGGAAAAGCTGAGCGAGCTATGATACTCTGTAATATGGAACGATGTCGTTGGAGGCAGGCTGATGCTCCTCGCTTACATAAAAAATATGTGGTTGTCAACATCCCGTCTTTCCATTTAATGGGCATCGACCATGAAGATACGCTCACTATGCGTATTGGTTGTGGCTCTTTCAAGACAAAAACACCATTGCTCAGCAGTCGCATCAAGCGAATGGAGCTCAATCCGAGATGGACTATCCCACATAGCATATTGGTGAAAGACATTGTGCGTCATGTGGGCAATCCGAGTTATTTCTACTCACATAATTATTTCGCTATCGAACGTGCGACTGGCAAGGAGATTGACCCACGTCATCTCACACGCCAAATGTTGCTGTCGGGTGCCTATGGAGTGGCTCAACGAGGAGGCAAGGGTAATGCGCTGGGCAGAATCATATTCCGTTTCGACAACAACTTTTCTGTATTTCTTCATGATACCTCCAGTCGGGGCGTGTTCAGCAGAGAGGATCGAGGTGTGTCTCATGGATGTGTGAGGATAGAGAAACCTTACGACTTTGCTGTCTTCTTGCTCAAGGATAAGGATGAGCTAACGATGGAGAAAATCAAATATTCGATGACAGCCGACTCTTTGGAAAACCGCAAGATGGTGATAGGGGCGCTGAAGGTGAATCCGCAAATACCACTTTTCATCACCTATTATACCATGTATCCCATGGCGGGCGGAAGAATAGAGATGTACCCAGACGTATATGGATATGATGGTGTGATTTACAACTTATTGAGAAAATATATCTAAAGCAATACTTTAAGAAAAATGAAAGACAAGGAACTCTTGGCATTGCTCAAGGAGCCGAGAACACAACGAGAAGGTTTCTCGGCACTCGTGAGCCAGTACAGTGAACCACTGTATTGGAAGATTCGCCGTATCGTGTTAGACCACGACGATGCCAATGATGTTCTGCAAAACTCATTCGTCAAAGCTTGGACTAATCTCGATTCTTTTCAGGGAAAGGCGTCCATCTCAACTTGGTTATATCGTATTGCTATCAACGAAGCACTCGACTTTCTACGTAAGAAGAATGCTACTACGGCTAATGTGAGTGCAGACGAAGAGCCTGCTGTTGCCGCTCGATTGATGGGTGACCCTTATTTTGACGGCGACCATGCACAAGCTTTATTGCAAGAGGCTGTTGCCCGACTACCAGAGGTGCAACGTACTGTCTTCTCCCTGAAATATTTCGACGACATGAAATATTCTGAAATCAGCAAGATGCTAAATACAAGCGAGGGTGCACTCAAGGCCTCTTACCACTTGGCGGTAAAAAAAATTTCCGAATATTTGCATCTAAATAATTAAACCTTTTATAATAAGGTACGTCTACTAATAAATTAGAAAGGAAATAAGACGACTATGAATGAAGATAGAAAAATAAAAGAACTTTTCGGCAAAAACAACCATTTTGAGGTGCCAGCAGGTTATTTTGATAATCTGACACAACAAATCATGGATAGGTTGCCAGAGAAAGAGGCTCGCATCGTCGAGATGCCAGAGATGGCTACAGGCCAGCCATTGTGGTTGCGTTCTACATTCCACAAGGTGGCTGCTGTAATAGTGGCTGTCATTGTTGTGAGTGGCAGTGTGCTTATCGGGCTGCGTCATGATGGAAATCAGCCTCATGTGCAGGTCGCCCAGAAAGCTAACATGCAAGGTAGTATTCATAATGTAAGGATTAGCGATGAAGGTAGTTTCGATCAAATGGCTGATTATACCATGATGGATAACCAGGACATCTATGCTTCTCTGATAGCCGAAAACTAAGAGATTAAGGGTAAGCCAAACTTGTAATTATAAATGAGAACTTTCACGATGAAACATCCAATAAACTGTAAAATTGTTAAGCTTATATGCGCCATGCTTATAAGTATTCTCCCTGTTTCTGCCCAGCAAAAATCTGGAGGTTTTAATCCAAAGAAATTTGAGGCAGACTTGGAGCAATATATCACGACCAACGCATGCCTTACGCCACAGGAAGCGGCAAGGTTTTTCCCAGTTTATAGGCAAATGATGAAGAAGATGCGTATTCTCTTTGATGAAATGCGCCGTTGTCATCATGTCAATCCTCATGATGTCAAAGCTTGTGCTGATGCCATCCGAAGACAAGACGAAATAGACATCGAATTGAAACAATTGCAACAGGAATATCACGCTCGGTTTATGCTTGTTCTCCCAGCCAATAAGGTGTTGAGTATCATTAAGGCCGAAGAGCGATTCCATCGTCAAGCTTTCAGAAAAATGAAAAGATAGAGCGGAATCTTTGTGCCATCTTCTTCTGGTGTTAGAAGATACGCAAATGAATGATAAAGTAATAAAATAATAAACTCCCGATAAGTATCAATCTTATAGGGAGTTTTGTGTATTTATATTTATCTTCTATGAATTCATGGAGAGCAGGAACTCTTCGTTGTTTCGAGTGTTCTGCATGCTGCGATGAATCGTGTTCATAGCTTCGATAGAGTTCATGTCTGAGATATACTTGCGGAGAATCCACATACGGTCGAGCGTCGTCTTGTCTTGCAAGAGATCGTCGCGTCGTGTAGAAGAAGCTACCAAGTTGACTGCTGGGAAGATGCGCTTATTGCTGAGTGAGCGATCAAGCTGCAACTCCATATTACCAGTACCCTTGAATTCCTCGAAGATCACCTCGTCCATCTTGCTACCCGTATCGATAAGTGCTGTCGCAATGATGGTAAGCGAACCGCCTCCCTCGATATTACGAGCAGCACCGAAGAAACGTTTAGGCTTTTGCAGGGCATTTGCATCAACACCACCAGTGAGGACCTTACCTGAAGCTGGTGCAACAGTATTGTATGCTCGAGCCAAACGGGTAATGGAATCGAGGAAGATGACCACGTCGTGACCACATTCTACCATACGCTTGGCCTTCTCCAATACGATGCCGGCAATCTTGACATGGCGCTCAGCAGGTTCATCGAAAGTAGAGGCGATAACCTCTGCATTGACTGTGCGCGCCATATCAGTAACCTCCTCAGGGCGCTCGTCTATCAAGAGCATCATTAAGTATGCTTCTGGATGGTTGGCTGCGATAGCGTTGGCTATATCCTTCATCAAGATAGTCTTACCTGTCTTAGGCTGTGCAACGATAAGCGCACGCTGACCTTTACCGATAGGCGAGAAGAGATCAACGATACGAGTACTCAAATTAGTGGTACGGCGATCTCCACAGAGGTTGAATTTCTCGTCAGGGAAGAGTGGGGTGAGGTGCTCGAAAGGCATTCTGTCGCGGACATCCTTCGGGTCTCTACCATTAATCTTGTCGATGCTGGTAAGAGGAAAATATTTTTCGCCATCATGAGGTGGGCGTACGTGGCATTGTATAACATCGCCTGTTTTCAAACCATAGTTCTTGATGGCGGTAGTTGGAACATACACATCGTCTGGCGAAGACAAGTAGTTATAGTCGCTGCTACGCAAGAAACCATAGCCATCGGTGAGAATTTCAAGCACACCATTGGCTGTAACGATATTGCTGAAATCATAAGATGGCTGGTTAGCTTTCTGTTGATTGTCAACATTGGCAGATGTATGAGCCATAGCCTGGTTGTTTTGGCTTGTTGGACGATCAAAGATGTCTACAGTAGGCATTGCGGCTCTGTCTTCGATAGGGATGTCTACTACTGTGATAAAATCAGTGCCGTCGCCTGGATCCCCAAGCCAAACGCCGTCAGGGCAAACCTCGGCTTTCATTCCCTCGGTATATTCTATTTTGGGGGTGTCTGTTGCTGTTGGTGATTCAGTTTCCGCTTCTGTATCCTCATTATCTGTGTCCTCTGCCTGCGAAGCATCATTAGCATTGGCAGGAACATCCTGGCTTCCATTTTGTGCATTCATCTTAGCCTGAAGCATAGCTTGTACATCACTAGAAATAGCTGTGTTAGCCTCAGCTTTTTCAGTGTTGGCAAACTGAGCCTCAGGGATTGCTGCATTCTGAACAACTGGAAGTTCTGGCTCTTTCGAAGCTGGTAGCTCGGTACTGGTCACCTGAGCTTTTGCTTCCTGAGCTTCTTTGGTCTCTTTGAGCGCAGCTAGCTTTTCTTTGTGCCTTCTGATAGCCTCAGCCTTGGCTGCAGCAATAGCTTCCAATTCAGCCTTGCTCTTGCGACCTCTATGCTTAGGAAAAGATGCTAGCACGTGGTCTACATTTATTTCCTTTTCTTCTTCTGCAATTTTGGCTGCTTCTTCTGCCTTTTTTGCTTCCGATTGTGCTCTTTCCTCAGCTGGGCTAAACTCTATTTGCTCTTCTACGGGTTGTTGAGTCTTCTCTACAGGATCGGCTACGTCATTCGTAGAAGTGTCCCCTCCATTGGGGCCCAGTGCCTGATTCTTTTGGACATCATAATTCTCTCCTTCCGTGCCATGCACAGAGTACACACGGTCTTCCTTCTTAGATGCGATACGGGTGCGCTTGCGCTTAGGCGCAACGGTGCTTGGCTGTTCAGCCTGAGCGTCAAGGATGGTATAGATGATAGTCTCCTTGTTGTCGCCCGACTTAATCTTAGCCCCGATAGCCTTGGCAATGTCTTTCAACTGCACGACACTTTTTGCTGTTAATTCGTCTTTGCTATACATTATTATATTGTATAAAGTTGATTTTCCTATGAAATGTTGCGTTTCTAGAATTGAAACACAGTATTGAAATGAATTCGAGTGCAAAGATAATTAAAAAATTTGTTACTACCAAATATTTTCGTTAACTTTGCACGAAAAAAATAATAATGGCTAGTCAAACTCCTTTTTTAGACGTCCAAAACCTCACCAAACGATTTGGTGCGCAGGTTCTTTTTGATAATATATCCTTTTCCATCGCCGAAGGGCAAAAGGTGGGGCTCGTGGCTCGCAACGGCACGGGCAAGTCTACTCTTATGTCGGTGCTTACAGGCAAGGAAGGGCACGAAAGTGGAGACATCATCTATCGTCGCGACTTGAAGATAGGCTACTTGGAGCAGTCGCCAAAGTTTGATCCCGATGAGTGTGTGCTTGATGCGTGCTTCAATCACGAAGGCGATCCCGACAAGGTGCTACGTGCCAAGCAGATTCTCACCCAATTGCACATCACCAACTTGGAGCAACCGATGGGACAGCTCAGTGGAGGTCAACAGAAACGTGTGGCTCTTGCCAATGTGCTCATCACCGAGCCCGATTTTCTGATGCTTGACGAGCCTACCAACCACCTCGACCTAGAGATGATTGAATGGCTTGAAGGCTACCTGAATCGTGGCAACAAGACTATCTTCATGGTAACCCACGATCGATTCTTCCTCGACAAGGTATGCAACACTATCTTGGAGCTTGACGACCAGACCATCTATACTTATCGTGGCAACTATGCCTACTATCTGGAGAAGAGACAGGAGCGTATGGACAACTTGCGTGCGGAGATTCAACACTCCAAAAACCTCTATAGGCGAGAACTCGACTGGATGCGCCGTCAACCGCAGGCACGTGGACATAAGGCTCGCTACCGAGAGGAAGCTTTCTATGAATTGGAGAAGGTCGCCAAGCAGCGCATTGAGGATAGGCAAGTGCGATTGAAGGCATCTTCGGTGTATATTGGCTCTAAAATCTTTGAGTGTCAATATGTGAGCAAGGCTTTTGACGACCGTGACAAGAAAAAGGTAATTCTTAAAGATTTCTATTACAATTTTGCCCGTTTCGAGAAGATGGGAATTGTTGGAAATAACGGAACTGGCAAGTCTACCTTTATCAAGATGTTGCTGGGAGAGGTTCAGCCTGATAGCGGCAAGTTTGATATTGGTGAGACCGTACGTTTTGGCTATTTCTCACAGGAGGGATTGAAGTTTAAGGAAGACCAAAAGGTGATAGATGTCATCACAGACATCGCCGACTATATCGACTTGGGTGGAGGTAAGCACATGACGGCATCTCAGTTTTTGCAATTTTTCCTCTTCACACCCGAAGAACAGCACAACTATGTATATAAGCTGAGCGGAGGTGAAAAGCGAAAGCTCTATCTCTGCACTGTACTGATGAGGAATCCGAACTTCCTTGTGCTTGACGAGCCTACCAACGACTTGGATATACAAACGTTGCAAGTCTTGGAAGAATATTTGCAGGATTTCCCAGGCTGTGTTATTGTGGTGAGCCACGACCGCTACTTTATGGACAAGGTTGTAGACCATTTGCTGGTGTTCAAAGGCGAGGGCGAAATACAAGATTTCCCAGGCAATTACACCCAATATCGTGATTGGAGTCGACTGCAGGCAAAGGATGAGACGGAGAATAACGCTACCAAGGTTCAGGCAGCCATGATTTCTGCCACGGGCGATGGTAATGGTACTGCCAAGCGTGATGCCAATCATGAGAACCGCCGGAAGATGAGCTACAAGGAAAAAAGAGAATACGAACAGCTCACCAAGGAAATAGACGCTCTCACCGAAGAGCAGAAGAAGCTGGAGGAAGAGCTCTGTAGCGGTACCTTGTCGGTAGAGGAGCTGACTGAGAAAAGCAAACGACTACCCGAAATCAAGGATGCCCTTGACGAGAAGGAGATGAGATGGCTAGAACTCGCTGAGATAGAGGGCTAATTATAACATAGATAACATAATATAAACACAACTTTTTCGGATAAGAAAAGTTTAAGCATTTAGAGATATAAAAATGGAAATCAAGAAATCGGAATTTACCATATCCGCTCCACGTGTGAGCATGTGTCCAAAGGACAACAAAAACGAGTATGCCTTCATCGGCAGGAGTAATGTAGGCAAGTCGAGCCTCATCAACATGCTCTGCAACCACAAGGGGCTGGCAAAGACATCTGCCACTCCTGGCAAAACGTTACTTATCAACCATTTCATCATCAACAACGAGTGGTATCTGGTCGATCTCCCAGGTTACGGTTTTGCCAAGCGTTCAAAGACCGTACAGAAACAGCTTGAGCAGATGATTAGTAGCTATATCCTGCAGCGTCCGCAGTTGGCGAATGTCTTTGTACTCATCGACGTGCGCCATGAGCAACAGAAAATCGACCGCGAGTTTGTCGACTGGCTGGGTGAGAGTGGCGTGCCATTCTGCATCGTCTTTACCAAGGCCGACAAATTGGGTCCCGTGAAAGCTAGGATGAATGCCGAGAAATGGATGCATGCATTGGAAGATAGATGGGAAGAACTGCCACCATATTTCATCACCAGTAGTGAGAAGAAACTCGGACGTGACGAGGTGCTCGACTACATAGAGCAAATCAACAAGTCGTTGGCAGGTGAAGAGTAATCTTAAATAAATCGAAGGATGAAACAGATAAAATGGGGATTCATCGGCTGCGGAGAGGTAACCGAGAAAAAAAGTGGTCCGGCCTTCAATGAGGTGGAGGGCTCTCAAGTGGTAGCTGTGATGAGCCGCAGCGAGGATAAGGCGCGTAGCTATGCCGAGCGACATCATGTGCGAAAATGGTATACTGATGCTGCACAGCTTATCGACGATCCTGACGTGAACGCAGTGTACATCGCCACGCCGCCATCATCTCATGCCGCCTTCGCCATCATGGCCATGCGAGCAGGCAAGCCTGTATATATAGAAAAGCCTTTGGCTGCCAGCTACAACGACTGCATCCGTATCAACCGAGTGAGCGAACAGACTGGCGTGCCCTGTTTCGTGGCCTACTATCGCCGTTACTTGCCTTACTTTCAGAAGGTGAAGCAAATCATAGATGCTGGCACCATCGGCAATGTGGTGAATGTGCAAGTGCGCTTTTCCGTTCCACCTCGCGACCTCGACTACAAGAGCGGGAAGGAGATGCCTTGGCGTCTGCAACCAGACATAGCCGGAGGTGGATATTTCTACGACTTGGCTCCCCATCAGATAGACTTGCTGCAAAATCTCTTTGGCGTCATCACCCGTGCGCATGGATACCCAGCCAACCGCGCCAACCTTTACAAGGCAGAGGACACGGTATCGGCTTGTTTCTTCTTCGAGAGTGGCATCCCTGGCAGTGGTAGTTGGTGTTTTGTTGGTCATGAGAGCGCCAAGGAAGATTGCATCGAAATCATTGGTGAAAAGGGATCGCTTTCATTCTCCGTGTTCACCTACCAGCCCATCCAGCTCATTACGAGCGAAGGCAAGCAGAGCATCATGGTGCCCAATCCGCCATATGTGCAATTGCCAATGATTAAGCATGTGATAGAACACTTGCAGGGCATCGGCCATTGTGATTGCACGAGTGTGTCGGCTACGCCAGTCAACTGGGTACTCGACCGTGTGCTGTGGAAGAACTAAGATTGCACTGGATAGATAGATAATAATCAAAAAACGAATGCTGATGAAGAGATTTTTACTAACATGCGGGCTCCTTTTTTGTTTGGTCAGCACCTCGGTGCGGGCAGGGGAGAAAGTGGATTCCACCGTGATGGGTACTCTCTTCAACAGCAGTATGTTTCGCCCTCATTCTGAGGATAGCCTTGTGAGGGCACGCCACAATCGCACGTTCTTTCATCAGGTTGGCAAGGTGTTCACTCGTTTCTTCCGTGAGTTCGACCATATCGACACAGCCTATATCGAGCCTCAGCATTATATCTACACGGTTATGCTGCAAAATACGAACACATACGAGGAATACACCTTATATAATAAGAAGGGACAGAAGATTTCTTTCGCCCCAGACCCTTCGTGGAGATTAGGACCGTATGTGGGCTGGAGTTGGGTGTTCTTGGGTTATACGCTCGACCTGAAGCACATCAATGCCAGCAGTAATCATAGTAGCAAAAAAGAGTTGGACTTGAGCCTCTATAGCAGTATGTTGGGCGTAGATTTTTTCTGGCGACAGACCGGCAATGACTATCATATCCAGCGCATGTCGCTAGGTGATGGCGTGAACGCAGACGCTATGCACAAAGTGGATTTCGATGGTTTCAAGGCAAGCATCAGAGGGTTAAACCTTTACTATATCTTTAACCATAGAAAGTTCTCTTATCCAGCAGCTTACTCGCAGAGTACAATGCAACGTCGCAGCGCGGGCTCATGGATGGTAGGACTGGGATATACCCGCCATCAGCTGGAAGTGGATTGGGACAAGCTTTCCGCTCTTGTCGACGAACGTCTGGGACAGGATGCCGCTCATGAAGGCAAGTCGAGAATAGATAGTAGTTTGATGTTCTCAAAGATAAAATACAGCGACTATTCTGCCACTGTGGGGTATGGCTACAACTGGGTGTTTGCCCGTAACATGTTGTTCAATGCTTCCTTGTCAATGGGGCTGGCTTACAACCTGTCGAGCTCTGACAATGGAGAGAGCGATAAGTTTCAAATCAAGGATTTCCGTTTCAAGAACTTCAATCTAGATGGTGTAGGTAGATTTGGCATCGTGTGGAACAACATGAGATGGTATGTTGGAGCCAGTACAGTCATCCATACTTACAACTACAAGAAAGATCATTTCTCAACCAACAACTCCTTTGGCTCTGTCAATATCTATGCTGGCTTCAATTTTGGAGCCAAGAAACGGTATCGCCAGAATGCCAAGGCAAAAGATAGTAAATAAATATAGCACAATTATGAATACGCATTCCATTATAGCAAGTATTACCCTTGTTGCATCGCTGTTGATGCCTGACAAGAGTTTGGTGTCACAAGGTGCTTTATACCAGCGTCAAGACAGTATTAAGATTGTAAATCTCTTGAGGCAGGCAGCCCTGCAAAAACAGAAGCCAAAGAGCTGGATGCTTTGGTTCGGAAAGCAGTTTGTCGGTGTTCCCTATGTTGCAGGAACGCTCGATCGTACAAAGGAGGAAGTTCTTGTGGTGAATACTCGTGAGCTTGACTGTACCACCTACGTGGAAATGGTTACAGCCCTCTCCATGTGCGCCAGTCGCAGGGAAACCAGTTTTTCAGCTTTCTGCAATCATCTCAAACATGTGCGCTATATCGGAGGAGAGATTTCGTATGTAAAGCGCCAGCATTATTTCACGGTGTGGATAGATGACAACGAGCATGAGGGTATAGTGAAGAATGTCGCCCCAAATCCACCTTTTACGGCTCTTCAGACAGTAAATGTGGATTGGATGTCTACCCACACGAAGAATTACAAGATGCTCTCGGCCCATCCACAGTGGGCGAGAGGTATTCGTCAACTAGAGCAGAACGTCAACGGCAAGCGTTATCGTTATATCCCGAAGTCGCGTATCGCCAACACAAGCCTCATGCGTCAAAGTATCCACGACGGCGACATCATTGCCATCATCACCAACAAGAAGGGACTTGATACCACCCATATTGGTATGGCCTCTTGGCATAAGGATGGACTTCATCTGCTCAATGCCAGCAGCATCCATAAAAAAGTTATCGACGAGCCAATGACGCTTTATCAGTATATGCAAAAGCACCCTGTACAAGTGGGCATTCGTGTTTGTCGTGTATTATAGATAGATAAACGTGTATTATAGATAGATAAATAGGTATATACTTATAGCTTTATACGTATATACCTATCGGCTTACAGGCATATACCTACCGGCTTATACGTATATGCCTGTAAGCTTATAGGCTTATAGGCATACCCCTATTCCATCTCTGTCTCTGATAAAAATACCTACTTCTCATGATGGCAGAAATTTGCATATTTAAGAGATTATGTATAACTTTGCACTCGAATTTTAAATGTATTATGTAACTAAATTATTTGAATTATGATCATTGAAAAAGTACATGCAAGAGAAATCTTGGATTCACGTGGTAATCCAACAGTTGAGGTAGAGGTAACATTGCAGTCAGGTGTCGTAGGCCGTGCTTCGGTTCCTTCTGGTGCCTCTACAGGAGAAAACGAGGCTTTGGAACTTCGTGATGGCGACAAGAACCGCTTCGGTGGCAAAGGTGTATTGAAGGCTGTTGACAATGTCAACAAGGTGATAGCCCCTGCCTTGGTAGGAGTCTCAGCTTTGGAGCAGCGTGCCATCGACTATAAGATGTTGGAACTCGACGGAACCAAGACCAAGTCCAATTTGGGTGCCAATGCCATCCTTGGCGTATCCTTGGCTGTGGCTCATGCTGCCGCAGAATATCTTCATATCCCGTTGTATCGCTATATTGGCGGCTGCAATACTTACACACTGCCTGTTCCTATGATGAACATCATCAATGGTGGTGCCCACTCCGATGCACCTATTGCTTTCCAGGAGTTCATGATTCGCCCAGTGGGCACTCCTTCCGAGAAAGAGGCTATCCGTATGGGTGCCGAGGTGTTCCATGCGTTGGCCAAGCTCTTGAAGAACCGCGGACTTTCCACAGCCGTTGGCGACGAGGGTGGTTTCGCTCCTGCGCTCAATGGCATTGAGGATGCACTTGATAGCATCTGCCAGGCCATCAAAGATGCCGGCTATGAGCCAGGCAAGGATGTGAAGATTGCTATGGACTGTGCTGCAAGTGAATTTGCTGTTCAGGAAAATGGTGAGTGGTATTATGACTATCGCCAGTTGAAGGATGGCAAGAAGAAAGATCCTAATGGAAAGAAGCTGACAGCCGCTGAGCAAATCAAGTTCTTGGAAGAGTTGATTAATAAGTATCCTATCGATTCTATAGAGGATGGCCTCGACGAGAACGATTGGGAGAACTGGGTGAAGTTGACTGCTGCCATTGGCGACCGTTGTCAGTTGGTAGGCGACGACCTCTTTGTAACCAATGTAAAGTTCTTGGAGAAGGGCATCAAGATGGGGGCTGCCAATTCTATCCTCATCAAGGTAAATCAGATAGGTTCGCTCACCGAGACCTTGGATGCCATCGAGATGGCTCATCGTCATGGTTACACCACGGTTACTTCTCACCGTTCTGGTGAGACCGAGGATACTACAATCGCCGACATTGCCGTGGCAACAAACTCTGGTCAGATTAAGACAGGTTCCATGAGTCGTACCGATCGTATGGCTAAGTATAATCAGCTCATCCGTATCGAGGAGCAACTTGGCAGTTGTGCATCGTATGGTTATAAGAAGTTGAAATAAGCTCCGTCGAATTATCAGTAAAACAAGAATAGGTCAAAAACAAGATAAAAGGCATGGATGACAATTTTTGTCTTCCATGCCTTATGCTGTATGGATATTAACCACTCATTGATTTCAATTTTCATGCCTCTTGCATCAATAGTAATATATGGATATTGAAAATTCATTACTTTCCGATGCAGAAATGCTTGAAGATATTGTTCAATGTCTCCTGGCTACTAATCTGTCCGCCAGTGATTTCTCCCAATGCCTCCAATACCATCTTGAGGTCCTCGGCGATGATGTCGCCGCTCATACCGGCATCCATCGACTCCAATACTCTTTGCAACGACTCGTCGGCCCTCGTCAAGGCCTCGTAGTGGCGGGCGGAGGTTACTATCACGTCGTTCTCCGTTATCTCGGGTATGTCGGCAAATTCCACCAGACTCTTCTTGAGACCCTCTATGTTATAGCCTAGCTTGGCGCTCATCGGAACTATTGATAGTTTCTTCATTGGCGCACCAGTGCGTTGGCTTTGGAACTCGTTGAACTGGTTGATTTGCTGCACTAACGTCTGGGCAGCCGTGCCTAATAGACCGTGCCCCTGATACTCGTTGATGTCATCAAACTTGTTGAGGCCCAAGATGACCTTGCCGCAGTTGGAACTTTCCATGATTTCCATCACGTCTTTCAGTTCCTTGTCTATTCGCTCATCGTTGTCCTTCATGATACCGTCCACGAGAATAAGGAGAATTTGGGCTTCCTCCATCTTCTGGTAGGTGCGGTCGATGCCCATCTTCTCTACCTTGTCGGTGGTCTTGCGGATGCCGGCGGTGTCGATGAAGCGGAAGGTGATGCCATCAATCTCGGTGGTGTCCTCTATCACGTCGCGGGTGGTGCCCTCCACATCGCTCACGATTGCCTTGTCCTCGTTTAGTAGACGGTTCAAGAGGGTGCTCTTGCCCACGTTGGTCTTGCCCACTATTGCCACCGGGATGCCTTGCTTCAGGGCGTTGCCCGTCTCGAAGGAGTGGGCTAGGGAGGTTACCTTCTTCTCTATCTGCTCTGCTAGTTGCTTGAGCTCCTTGCGGTCGGCAAACTCCAGTTCCTCGTGGTCGCTGAAGTCCAGCTCCAGTTCCAGGAGTGAGTTCATCTTCAGGAGCTTCTCCCTGAGCTTGGAGAGCTCGCTGCTGAAATGCCCCTTCAGCTGGCTCATCGCCATGTCGTGGGTCGCCTTGTTGGTCGAGGCGATGAGGTCGGCAACAGCCTCGGCTTGCGAGAGGTCCATCTTGCCGTTCATGTAGGCTCGGCGAGTGTATTCGCCAGGCTGTGCATGCCGACAGCCTGCCTGCACCAAGCACTGCAATACTTGCTGGAGAATGTATCTGCTGCCGTGGCAGGAAATCTCAGTCGAGTCCTCGCCCGTGTAGCTGTGGGGGGCACGGAACACGCTTACCAGCACATCGTCGATGGTGTTGCCAGCCTTATCCTTGATTTCACCGTAGCGGATGGTGTTGGCTTTTGATTCTGCCAGCGACTTGCCGTTGGCGGCTCTGAATACTCGGTCGGTCATGGCGATGGCGTCATTTCCGCTTACTCGGATTACACCGATGGCACCTCCTGCGGGGGTAGCCAAGGCACAGATGCTTCCTTCTGTCATTTTTTTATGTTTTATGTTTTAGATTCGGTCGAGCACCAGTTTGATGAGACCATCGATGGTGCTCTTGTAGCCCGTGTTGGCACTCTTGGCACGGCGGTTGGCGATGACCATGCAGCAGGTCAATGCTTTGTGGCCTAGCAACAACGACAAACCCGCTAATGCAGAGCTTTCCATCTCGAAGTTGTTGACACGCAAGCCCTTGTACTCGAATGCCTCAATCTTTTGGTTAAGCTCGGGGTCGGCTAGAGGGATGCGGAGCTCCCTGCCTTGTGGACCATAGAATCCGCCACAGGCGATGGTGATGCCACGCACCATGTCGTCTTGGGCGATGCGATCGAGCAGCTCAGGGTTGTTGTTCACGCAGTAGGGGTTGCCTATCTGGTCGTTCCATTTCACTTGGCGCTTAAACTCCGCCTCGGTTTCCAGGTCGCATACCTCGTTGCGGCGGGCATAGAAATTGAGCAGTCCGTCGAAGCCGATGCTCTTCTGTGTTGCCACGTAGGTGCCGGCAGGGGTGTTGGGCTGCAATCCACCGCAGGTGCCTACTCTCACGATGGTGAGGGTGGTGTGCTCCGGCTTCTCGGTGCGGGTCTTGAAGTCGATGTTCTTGAGGGCATCGAGCTCGTTCATCACGATGTCGATATTGTCACATCCTATGCCTGTGCTCTGCACGGTGATGCGCTTGCCCTTGTAGGTGCCGGTGATGCTGTGGAACTCACGACTCTGAACCTCGTCTTCCTGCGTGTCGAAGTGGGAGGCTACGAGCGATACGCGGCCAGGGTCGCCTACTAAGATTACTTTATCCGCCAGTTGCTCTGGACGTAGATGAAGGTGGAAACAACTGCCATCCTCATTGATGATTAATTCTGATTCTGCGAAATATTTGCTCATGGTTATTTTGATTTTTAATGAAACATTGATAGTCGTAAAAACATCAGGTTGTTCTGTTGTCAGCCTGCATGTGTCTTCTTGGCAAAGAAGGCTTACTCCGAATCGAAGTAAGCCTCACTTTTTATATTATCCTTTAGCCTTTTTCCTATCCTTTAGTTCTTGAAGCTATGGATAGGGGCCGGGATTCTGCCCACACGATTGACGAAAGCTTCGCAGCTGAACTTATTGACTGGCATGATAGGCGCATGGCCCAGCAAACCGCCAAAATCTACGTTGTCGCCCACCTTCATGCCTACGACAGGGATCACGCGTACAGCTGTAGTCTTCTGGTTGACCATACCTATGGCAGCCTCGTCGGCAATAATGCCAGAGATGGTTGTGGCAGGTGTGTCGCCAGGAATGGCTATCATGTCTAGGCCTACAGAGCAAACGCAAGTCATGGCCTCCAGCTTCTCTATGCAGAGGGCACCTGCCTCTACCGCATTGATCATGCCTTGGTCTTCGCTCACAGGGATGAAAGCTCCGCTCAAGCCTCCTACATACGAAGAAGCCATGATGCCACCCTTCTTCACCTGGTCGTTCAAGAGGGCAAGGGCTGCTGTGGTACCTGGGGCGCCTGCATGTTCCAAACCTATCTCTTCCAAGATGTCGGCTACGCTGTCTCCAATAGCTGGAGTAGGGGCAAGAGAAAGGTCGATGATGCCAAATGGCACGCCTAGGCGGCGAGATGCCTCTTTGGCCACCAACTGTCCCACACGGGTGATTTTGAAGGCCGTACGCTTGATGGTCTCGCAAAGTACCTCGAAACTTTCGCCACGCACACTTTGCAGCGCGTATTTTACAACACCTGGTCCACTCACGCCCACGCTAATCACGGCATCGGCTTCGCTCACGCCATGGAAGGCACCTGCCATGAATGGGTTGTCGTCTGGAGCATTGCACAATACCACGAGCTTGGCGCATCCCAGGGAACCCTTGTCCTTGGTGGCCTCGGCTGTATCCTTTACGATTTCGCCCATCAGTCTCACGGCATCCATGTTGATGCCAGTCTTGGTGGAGCCCACATTCACCGAGCTGCAGATGAAATCAGTCTGCGCCATGGCTTGCGGAATGGAACGAATCAAGAGCTCGTCGCTCTTGCTCATACCCTTGCTCACGATGGCAGAATAGCCACCGAGGAAGTTTACGCCCAGCTCCTTGGCACATTTGTCGAGCGTCTTGGCTATCTTTACATAGTCGTCGGTCGTTTTGCAAGCAGAGCCGCCCACCAGCGCAATCGGGGTGATGGAAATACGCTTGTTTACGATAGGCACTCCATACTCCTTGGAGATGTCTTCGCCCGTCTTCACAAGATTTTTTGCAAGGCGCGTTATCTTGTTGTAGATGTTCTGACAGAGCTGGTCCAAGTCGGTCGTTGCGCAATCTAGCAGGTTGATACCCATGGTGATGGTACGCACGTCGAAGTTTTCCTTCTCTATCATCTTGTTGGTTTCGATAACCTCAGATATATTGATCATATATTGAATTCCTTTTAATGAATTAATAGTGTGAAATTAGATGCGGTGCATCATGTCGAAGATTTCCTCGCGCTGGCATTTCACCTGCACGCCCATGGCTTTGCCCACGTTGGCAAGATCATCGGCAACCTCTTCGAAAGATTTTGTCATCTTACCCATGTCTACAATCATCATCATGTTGAAATACTCCTGAACGATGGTCTGAGAGATGTCCAAGATGTTGATGCTGTTCTCTGCCAAATAGGTACAAACCTTGGCAATAATACCTACGGTATCCTTGCCCACTACTGTAATAATCGTTCTGTTCATGTATTGAATTTCTTTAAATTGGTAAGTTTTATGGCGCAAAAGTACAACTTTATTGGCAAACTACCAAATAAAAAGAAAGAAAACTTGCAGAATTTCTATCTTTCTGCAAGTTTTCTTTCCTAGATTGCTGTTTATTTGATGCCTCTTTCGTTGAGAGCCTTTGAATATTTAGCTGCGTTCTGCATGTGTTCCTCGTAGGTTCGGGCGAAATTATGCGTGCCGCTGAAATCCTCTTTTGCGCACATGTAGAGGTAGTCGTGGTGCACATGGTTGAGCACGGCATCGATGCCGGCTACGCTTGGAATGCGGATAGGGCCCGGTGGAAGTCCGGGGTTCTTGTATGTATTGTAAGGGCTCTTGATGTACAAGAGATTGTTGTAGATGCGCTTCAGGTCAAATCGCTTCCATGCATACTTGATGGTAGGGTCGGCTTGTAGCGGCATTCCCTCTGGGTATTCGGCATTGCGGAGCATCAATCTGTTGTAATACATGCCGGCAATCATCGGCTTCTCGGCATTGTTGGCTGTTTCCTCGTCTACGATGCTGGCCAGGGTGATTACCTGTACAGGGGTCAAGTTCATGGACTTGGCTTTCTGCGCGCGCTCGAAATTCCAGAACTTGTCGCTTTCTTTCTTCATGCGCTGTAAGAACTTTTCCATCGATATGTTCCAGTATACATCGTATGTGTTGGGGATGAACATGCAGGCAATGGTCGCCGTGTCATAACCATATTTCTCGCACGTTGCCTCGTCGGTGAGTGCCGAGAGGATGTCGGAGCTGCTCAGCATCAATCTCTTTCCTAGCTCATCGGCAAGCTTGTCCGTTGTTCTTACCGACGGTATGGTGAGATTGATAGGCTCTTGCAGTCCGTTCTTCATGTGTCGCCATGTCTTCAGGGCTCCGTCGCCAGGGGCGATGGCGTATCTACCCGTGCGTATATGCTCGGCATAGCCCGAGTGGTGGGTGAGCGTTTTGAATGCCTGGAATGGGATGGATTTAGCAAATGGGCGAACCTTGTTGTATACCGAGTCGATGTTATCGTCGGTGTCGATATATACATACTGAGTCTTACTGCTCTTCGAAAAGGATGCGAAGAGATAGAGGTATCCTACGATAAGTATGACCAAGACACAGCCGATGGCGCCATACAAGTAGAACTTAGAAACAGACTTCTTCATTTTCTTTTTTCTTTTCACAATTCTTGTTATATGTTTGTTATTAATGAGTGCAAAAGTACAGCAAAAATATCAAACAGCAAAGCACAAGCAATTAAAATTGGTTAATTGCCGCATTCTTTATTCGTCGTATCTTCTTTTTGTTTACCTTTGCAGCTGAAAACATAAACGACACATTATTTTATTTAGATTATGAAAATGAAATTTTCTATAGGCTATAAGACCCATTGGGGTGAATCGATGCAGCTGGAACTGACTTTCGCCGCCGCCGACGGCTACCAAGACACGATGAGCCTGCCTCTTACCACTCAGGACGGATACAACTGGACTGTGGAGACTGCAACTCGCCAAAATCGACACCATCCCTATGTTGCCATTGCATACTATTACATGGTGAAAGACGGCGAGGGGAGAGTGAAGCGGAGAGAGTCGCTTCTCGCAGATAGAGAATACATTTACAATGATAGCCACAACTATCTCTTCAACGACACCTGGCTGGATGACGAGAATGAGGGAAAAGCCAACTATTTCGCAAACATCACGAAAAAGGAAGCCTTAGCCGTCAATCCAAGCCACATGCCTTTGTTCGAGCGCACCATCATTTTCAAAGTGCACGCCCCCAACTTGTTTGAGGGCGAAGCCGTGGCCCTGCTCGGAAACCATCCAACCTTGGGCAATTGGAACACGGAACACTTCCTGCCGATGAATCCTTCGAAAGACCAGTGCTGGGAACTCTCTGTGAATGTGCAGGCGATTGATGCCCCGATAGAATATAAATATGTGGTGATAGACGAAGATACCCATCAGTTTAAGCGTTGGGAGTTTGGCGAAAACCGCACACTTGGCAATCTACGCATCTACAACCAAGACGTATGCATACTGCACGGAGGAAACTTTCGCGTCAAAAAGATGCCCCCTCACGCACAGTTCAATTTCGACACCTACATCTTCGACCTCGATGGTACGCTTCTGTCTACGCTGCAAGACTTGGCCAGCAGTTGCAACTATGCGTTGAAGACCAACGGAATGCCAGAGAGAACTATCGAAGAGGTGAGGATGTTCGTGGGCAACGGCGTGAAGAAACTCATGGAACGTGCCATTCCTGGTGGTTTGAAAAACAAGAAATTTGAGAAAACCTACCAAGACTTTCGCAAACATTACATGATTCACAATCTCGACACAACCCAGCCATACCCAGACGTGATGGAGATGTTGGAAGAACTTAAAAATCGAGGTAAGAACATAGCCGTGGTAAGCAACAAGTTCTATGCAGCCACACAAGAGCTGTGCCGTCATTTCTTCGGCAATCTGGTAGATGTGGCCATCGGCGAAAGAGAGGACATCAAGAAGAAGCCTGCGCCAGATACGGTTAACGAAGCACTGCGCCAATTGCATGCCGATCGCAAGCGAGCTGTTTATATTGGCGATAGTGATGTCGACGTGATGACTGCTCGAAACAGCGGAATGCCATGCATCAGCGTACTTTGGGGATTTCGCGACCAGGAGTTCCTCATCGCTCACGATGCCATGATTTTCGTTTCGTCACCATTGCAGATTTTGTGATGATGCGAAAACAGAGGATGTGATAGTGCAAACAAAAAGAGGGGACACCCGAACAAGTGTTCGAGCATCCCCAGTATCCACGTCTACGTGATTTCCTCGGTGTCACCCTACGCAGGAGCTTACTCCGAGCGTAGTGGCAATGGCCGTCAAAATGCTGATGGCGATTTGAATGATGGTTTTCCAAGTGTCTTTCTTCATGATTGCTAGTTTTTTAGTGGTTAATGATTGGATTTTAATGCTTTTTTGTGGCTTACCGACTACTCAACGGTGCCGTCGCCCTCAGAGCCTGAACCGCCGCCGTCGCCCTTAGAGCCTGAACCACTTTGGTCGCCCGAAGGAGTGGATGGGGTAGAGCCGCCGTTCTCGTCGTCGGCAGATGTCCCGTAGGTGTCGTACTCTACGATCTTGCACTTCTTCTTGAGCTCGCTGTTGCTCCACGTCTTGGTGTTGCGCACGATGAGATGCACGCCCTCCACGCTCTGCGCCGACACCTTCTCCTTGGTGTCCTCTGCCTTGGAGCTCATGCCGATGGAGAAGAGGCCGAGGTCGGAGAGTCGCACGCTTTTGCCGTCGAGGATGCACTCCTGCAGGCAGTCGAGCATGTCCATCACCACGCCGTGCACGGTGCCTCGGCTGTAAGGCGAGTTGTGCTCCGCGATGTGGGTCACGAAATCCTCGAACGACAACTCACGGTCGCTCACCGCTGTGGCGTACCACTTCTTCTTACCTGCGTTTACACCCGCCTGTGGTGTGCGCTGTACTTTACGATACTTCAAAGTTCCTTTGCTGTTACTCATAATCTTTTAGTTTTTTAAAATGGTTAATGTTAAGTGATGAGACACCGTGTGGCCTCATCTTCTGAATCACGTTGCAAAGATACTGCAAAATCCCGATGCCACCAAAAATCGCCCCGCATGGTTCTGTTAAACGCCGTTAACATTTCGGGAGGATATAGTTAAAGAAAACAACTCATAGTTTTGTGGGTTGGAAGTCATAGAGTTGTGGGCAGGAAGTCATAGAGTTGTGGGCAGGAAGACATAGATTTCAGTATACACATATACAGTTTACACAGTTTTGTTTTAGCCCTATCGCTCTGCTATCAGATTGTAAGCAGTAAAACTATATATTAATATATAAATACTTATATATTAATATATATATTATATACTATCAATTCGTAAGTAATCATTCATATAGGGTCTCGAAAAAAACTGTGTAAACTGTATATGTGTAAACTGTGACTGCCACATCAATGGTCTCATCGAGATTCCCGACATGATATTGACGATGGAGACAGAATATGGGGACATCGAGACAGTAGGAACACTTCCATACATCCGGATAACTCCAAGCGCAATAGAATTCCTTGAACAATACAAGGATGTGGGCTAATGAGCAATATGTGTAAAAAGATGGTGGAAGCGTTCATCCCCAATTTAGGGATGAAAAATTGGGCCTCGTGATTGTCCTATATATTATAGCATTTACCTCCTCTTCCGATAATGTCCCCTGCCCAGAAATTCGATGTAACCTCTGTCTCGCAGGATTTGCAGCTGTTGGCGAATCTTTGGCTGTATGAATGAGTTGGAAGGATGGCGCTGCTGCAACTCGTCGGTGAACAGATACATCTCTTCGAGCGTGAACTCATCACCGGGCAATCGCTCCACGCATGCCAGTACGTCCATCAGCCAGCCACGGCTCTCCAGGTTCTTGGTGATGAGCGTCTCCGTGCGTTTGTAGCGATACAGCACCTCTTCGCGCGAAACCTCCACGCTGTTGCGAATGACAGGTATCTTGCCGCTGTCTGGAATTTCGTTTAGCAGGATGTTGCATCCCGTCCAGCCAGCCCTTCGGGCATTGTCCGACAAAGGCTTGCGCTTCTCGATGATGGATGGAACGAAGAAATGGTTGGGGATGAGCCAGAGGTTGTTGACAGCACCATCGGCATAGTTCATGAAGAAAAAGTTGGGGTTGTTGTACGACTTGATTCGGCTTATCATCGTGTCGTAAGCTCCATCGTTTATCTTATTGCCCAAGATGCCCGTGCTGCATTCCTTGCTCTTTAGTTCGAAGTCGGAGTGGCAGTGCTCGCAGTAGAAGTCGGCCACGGGCTTATTGTTCTCGTAATGCGTGAGTATAGGATTCCCGCACACGGGGCAGAACATGTTGCGTCCTACCCAATCTTCGGTAAGGCGTCTTGCTATCTGGCTGTGGTTCTTGTAGCCGACAGCCAAACTGTTGTCAAAGGATAATTCCATGCTACATTCGATTTTTCTTGCAAAGGTAAGAAAAATATTTCAAATAACATTCTTTTACCAATGATCTTTTTTGATCTTGAAAGTTAAACATTGATCTAATCCATTTCAAATTAGATATTTACATTACCTTTGCAGCCGCAATGGTAAGTAAGGACTGCATAAGGCAAGTGGCCGACGACTTCACCCTCCTCCAGGGCGACTGCATTCGGCTGATGCGCGAATTTGACTTCAAGTTCGACATGATCTTCGCCGATCCCCCTTACTTCCTCTCCAACGGCGGCATCTCCATGCAGAGCGGGAAGGTGGTGTGCGTGGACAAGGGCGACTGGGACAAGGGAGGAACGCCCGAGCACATCGACCGCTTCAACGAGGAGTGGATCTCTGCCTGCCGAGACCACCTCAAGGAAAACGGAACCATCTGGATTTCGGGCACCTACCACAACATCTTCTCCGTAGCCAATAAGCTCACGCAGCTCGGCTTCAAAATCCTCAACGTCATCACCTGGGCGAAGACCAATCCGCCGCCCAACATCTCCTGCCGATACTTCACCTATTCGACAGAGTTCGTCATCTGGGCGAGGAAGAGCCCCAAGAAGCCTCATTTCTTCAACTATGCCCTGATGAAGCACCTCAACGACGACAAGCAGATGACCGACGTGTGGCGACTGCCCGCCATCGCCCGATGGGAGAAGTCGCAGGGCAAGCATCCCACGCAGAAACCTCTCTCGCTGCTCGTGCGCATCATCCTGGCCTCGACCCCGCACGGGGCGTGGATTTTCGACCCCTTCTCGGGCAGCGGTACCACTGGCATCGCCGCCTCGCTCTTGGGGCGTCGCTACCTGGGCATCGAGCAGGAACAGCAGTTTGTAGACATGAGCGTGCGCAGGAGAATGGAGCTGGAAGACGGCGACATCGTGCGCAGCTATCGCAAAAGGCTCAAGGACATCGTGATGGCCGAGGCGCAGGGCGGGGGCGAGATGGCGCAAGAAGGCGAGGTGCAGCGAGAGCTGCCGTTCTAGAGGGTAGGGTGAAGAACCATGTATAAGTAAGGTGATGATAACTTTTTTCGAAACTTTCTGAAGAAATCCTTGGATTTTTCAAAAAGAAATCGTAAATTTGCCGACGAACAGCAATATTGCGTGCCACGCCCCTATAAAGTGTATAGAAGATGGCAACAATGATTGGATATTAGGAATATAAACAAAATCAATGGAGAAAAGGAAAATGACATATTCAGTGGCCAACCCTATATATGACTCCGTCTTTAAATTCTTGATGGAAGACGAGCGCATCGCCAAGACCGTACTTTCAGCCTTGCTGAAGAAGGACGTGGTGAGCGTGGAGATGCGCAGGCATGAGCATCCCAACATTACCCACGACAAGATTTCGATGTTTCGCATCGATTTTGCCGCCAGGGTGAGGGAAGACAATGGCGATGTGCGTCTCATCCTGATAGAACTCCAAAAGACCTGGCTTGATACGGAAACGCTGCGTTTCCGCCGTTATCTGGCGGCTCAGTACAATGCCGAGGAAAACATCATGAAAGACGGTGATAACAAGGGCTTTGCAGTGCCAATGGTGGCAGTGTACCTGTTGGGGCATCGAATAGGTGACATCGACAAGGCAGTGGTGTATGCCAGCCATGAGACGCTAGACTATGATGGGCAGGTGGTGGAGAATGGTAAGAAAGACCCATTCATCAGCAGCTTGATACACGACAGCATCATCGTGCAGATACCCCTGCTCCATGGTAAGATAAACAATAAGTTGGACAAAGTGCTGAGCGTGTTTGACCAGAGTTATCGAGATGCCTCTAACCAGCAGCTCCTGTGCCTCGACCCTAAAGCCTACGAGGGGGATAACGACATGATGTATATTTTGCGCAGGTTGAGCATGGCAGCCATGAGCGCCGAGGTTAGGCAGGAAATGAACGACGAGGACGAGTTCTATTCCTTATTGGAGGCTCGCGAGACCCAGCTGATGAAGCAAAATCAGATTATTTCCGACCAGAAGGCTCAGATTTCCGACCAGAAGGCTCAGATTTCCGACCAGAAGGCTCAGATTTCCGACCAGAAGGCACGAATAAAAGCCATGGCACAAGCTATGGTGAAGGCAGGAATGACTATGGATGCTATAGCAAAAACAATCAATTGCTCGGTTCAGGAAGTTGAACAATTGATGTGACTATACTAACAAGACAATTAAAAACTCGTTAAAAACATGAAACATTCATTATGTCTTAGGGGGGCTGCCCAGACGCTAGTAATCGCCTAGCAGTCGCTCAGTACCCCCAATAGTACTCCTGGGCTTGGGAAAATCCCAGGCATCTCTCCTCTGCTATGAAATGAGGAAAAATCTTTTAGTCATAAAACAAAAACAAGAAATATATGGCTAAATTTCTTTTCAAAACGCTGAGGTTTTGCTCCAGGTGGAGAATCATCTGCGTACATTTGACAATCGTAGTCAACTTCCACGACAATAGTAAGTGTGTGGTTACTACTAGTATCCAGGACCTTTTAACTAAAGCAAACTCATGAAGGGATATACTACTTTTAATTTCTATGACCAGTCGAGTGTCGTCATTGGTCACGTGATCAATAAATATCCTGCTGCCAATGAGGCTCATGAGGATGAAGAAGATGAGGAGGTAAGGGAAACTCCAGAAGAACTTGGCACCGACAAGGCCAAGGGGCTTTTCCAGAAACTGGCAGATGCTGGTGTGCTCAATGTGGACTTCATGCCTGCGGAGGGGCTGAGCTGGACTAAAAAGGGAGAGCTGGCTTCCTTGTTGGCTATAGAATTGAATATAAAAAACACTTGGAAGGTGTTTGGAACTTTTTGGAATATTGAGCCCGAAACGTTGAGAAGTGGATTCAATAAAGCAAGGGAAATGAAGTTTAAATGTGAATTCGACGAGAAAATAATGACTATTTTGAGATAATTTTCTGGTACGACCTGGTACGAACGCACCAGGTACGTACCAAGAGAGTATCAAAAAAACGCTCTATCTTTGCCCCCGGATTTCAGAACATGCCGGTT
>DJSH01000058.1:23382-36792 GCA_002440225.1 Candidatus Segatella violae | reverse complement strand
ATTGTTGCGGATTTTAGGATAAAATAAATAGTCTTACAGAAAAAAGTATTTGGTATTTTGCAAAACAAGAGACGAGTTTTGATAAGGTATTTAAGGCTTGTCTTTTGATTGATAAATATCCTGATGGAACTATCAACGAGATATTTGAAAATTATGCCGATGCAAATGGTGTCGGTTCCAATTACCGTGTACTCTCTGTTGCTCAACTTTTTGGATTGCTGACAAAGACAAATCCTTTTCAAAAGTATGGCTCTTCTTATGACAAGGGGGAGCTTACTCCTGTATTCTATTCTTTAAAGTCAGCAGGTCTGGGAACTGCTACATATGAATTAATCAAGGCGGAGCAAGTCTTGAAGATAAGAATGCGTGCTGTAACGGATTCTACAGATAATATTGTTGATTTTGCAATATATCCTTTATTGTTTGCTTGTGAAGTTCTTTGGAACTTACATAAAAATGGTATTGAAGAAGTTGCTGTGGATAAGTTCTTTACATATGTCATGACTGCTAAAACACATGCAGAACTTAATGATACTGTAAACTTTTTGTTAGATGAGGCTTCTCCTGTAACAAGTTTCTTAGAGCAATACAAAAGTGATTGTCGTGTAGATTCTTTATTTCAAAAAAATACAGATTATTTGATATGGGATAAAACTTCGGTTAAATTGAATGCTAAGCATGAAGACTTTTTCAGACAATTGTTTGATGGCTCGTATCGTTGCGTGTTGAATGTCTTGTATTCAGTTGTTGACAATGTGAATGCTTATCAAACAATACAAACAAAATGGTTAGGATTCAATAAAGTAGACATGCAAGGGGATATTAAACCATTGCCTTGTTTCTCAATTTCTTCTACAATATCTTTTAAGTATCGCCCCTACATCACTGCCATAAAGTCGAAACCATTCCTGCTTTTGGCTGGTATTTCTGGTACAGGTAAGAGCCGAATCGTGCGTGAGTTGGCACGTGCTTGCTGGGATGTGGACTCCGAAGAATACAAGGCGCATAAACCTAAGAACTATGAGATGGTCCAGGTCAAGCCTAACTGGCATGACTCTTCAGAACTCATCGGATATGTGAGCCGCATCAATGGCGAGAAATATGTGGTAGGACCTTTCTTGCAATTCATGGTGAAGGCTATCAAAGACCCTGAACACCCTTATTTCCTTTGCTTGGACGAAATGAACTTGGCACCTGTGGAACAATATTTTGCAGAATACCTCAGCGTCGTTGAGAGTCGTAAGTCGGAGAATGGAGTAGTGGTGACTGACCCAATTGTGGATTATGAACCAACGGAAGCCTATATCAGTCTGATAAACCAGCTTTTTGGTGATGACGCAGAAAAGTCGGAATACCTTAAAGCAGAAAATGGAAAGAGACTTTCCATCCCTCAAAACTTGATTGTCGTTGGAACTGTGAACATGGATGAAACAACTTTCTCTTTCTCTCGAAAGGTGCTTGACCGCGCCATGACCATAGAGATGAACGATGTCGATTTGGAGGGTGGTCTTACTGATAAGCATGAGGTAATCGGTAAGTTGGGTATTGAGGATTTGGTCGGCACCAAGGTGGAAGGCGTTGATGTGTATTCCGAAAACAAGGAGGTTTGTGATAAAGTTATCGGTTATCTCAAGGCTGTGAATGCCGTCTTGGAAGGCACTCCTTTCAAGGTGGCTTATCGTACTCGTAATGAGTTCTTGCTCTATGTGGTCAACAATTTACCTTATCGCCAAGATGAGGCTGGAAATGAATTGACCGAGGAAGAAGTCATTGCCCGTGCCTTGGATGAGATAACTTCGATGAAAGTCTTGTCTCGTATTGAGGGCGATGATTCCAAGGTAACAGCTGATTGGCTTTCATCCCTTTCTTCGACCATCAAGAAGGGATTGGATGAAATATCTGGTCTGTCTTATGTTGCCTATATTAATAAGGTGGAAGTCGAGGACACGGAGAACAAAAACTTACTCTCGGTTTCTTTGGCAAAACTCGAAGAAATGAAGAGACGATTGGAATCCGGCTATACCAGTTTCTGGAGTTAATATAAAGTTGTGCAATGGAATTGTTGAGGCTAAAGCATCATGACTTCATGATGACTATCGAATGCTCCAAGTTTGGGGCGATATGGGATAAGGCGAAGAGAAATGTGGGGGAGGAAAATCTAACCTCCACTTATTCTTGGTCGGATGGGGTAGTGTATGCCAAAAGATTTTCGGAAGATGGGTCAACTGAGGTGGAAATCTTGAAGGATACTTCTGCCCAAGCCGTATTCTTTGATAATGCCGATTATCCGATATGGATAGAGTTTGAGGGCAATGTGAAGGATGCCCAGTTCGGAGCTCTTCTTCGGAACGATAATGAGCGCTTTAGTTTCCGACACGGCATCCTTGCTGGATTCCTCAATTTCGGCAACGAGATTGGACGATCTGAAATCTCTTTTGCGTATTCTGTGGAAAGAAAAGATAATGTTGGCAAGGAGGTTGTTATGGAACAACGAAAGTTTACATTCTCTTTTGAAGTACTGAGTACCAAACTGGATTATCATAGCCATTGGCGTAAGATAATGGAGGACATCGAGCAGGAATATCGTATGCTTTCGCTTGATTTTCTGAAACGAACCTACCATAGCTTCTCTCCAGATGCCCATGGTAATACTCCCGAGATTATCTGGTGGAGCATATTTGCTGGAGAACAGAAGAAATTTGTCGCTGCTTGCAAGAGTATCATTGAGCGACCGCGTCATCGCTTGCATGGACATGATGCTTATCTTCGGGCAGATAAGTTGCGCCAGATTCCTATGTTGCTCGAAAATGAGATTGCCGAGCATCGCAAGGAGCCGGTGCATCTTTATCGCATCACCCAACAAGTGCAGTCGAATGATACGCAAGAGAATCGCTTCTTGAAGTTCGCCTTGGGACAAATCACAGATAAGTATGCTTCGCTTAAAACTCGCATCGAGCAGATGAAGGAAATCTCAGAAGTAACCAAGCAAGACTTGTCGGATACGTATGATATGTTAAATCGTTTGCGACGGAATCCTTTCTTTAGGGCGATAGGTAGGTTTAAGGGACTGAGCCAAGAGAGTATGGTGTTGCAGAAAGCCACTGGCTATAGCCAGGTGTATCGTACCTGGAATCTACTTCGCAAGGCTTATTCCTTGAACGATGGCATGTATCGCTTGCAGTCTAAGGATATAGCTACACTCTACGAGATTTGGTGCTTTATCGAGGTGAGCCATATCGTAAAGAAAGAACTTGGAATCGGTGCTTCCGGTGTGGAACATCGTAATCGTATGGAATTGAATGGATTGTTTACTTGGGAATTGGGCAAGGGTGAGCACTCACGTATCCTTTTTCGAAAGAATGGGGTGGAACTTGCTGAGTTGGTCTATAATCCGAAGAGTACGGATCGCACTAATGACAGCATAGGCATGAGTAATCTCATTGTGCCAACAGTCCCGCAGAAACCTGACATTGTATTACAGTTGACCAAGAATGATCTTCAGAAAGACATGAAGATGACCTATCTCTTTGATGCCAAGTATCGAATTGCAAGCAAGGATAGTCATGGGGTGGATGTTCCGCCAGACGATGCTATTAACCAGATGCACCGTTATCGTGATGCTATCTACTATCGTGATTATGCTGGGGCTTCTCTCAAAAAGGAGGTTATTGGTGGGTATGTTCTATTCCCAGGTGATGGTGATTTGACGGATGTTGCGGTATCGAAATTCTATCAGACCATCAAGCAGGTGAACATCGGGGCTTTTCCTCTCCGGCCTAATGATGTAGAGAACAGGCGACTTTTGAAAGACTTTATCAAGCAACTGATTGTAACAAAATCAAGAGAAACTGTTGAACGTGTCATTCCGCAAAAAGGAACAGTAATGGAAGTACATAATCGGGTCCTCATTGGGGTTGTACGTCCGAGTCATCGCCGTGGTTACTTGCAAAGTTATGAGGATGGAAATGCCACCTTGTATTATACTGGCAGCAAATTTCCGGCAACAATAGGTTTGCAGAATCTGCATTACTTTATGCCGTATATGAAAGGGAAAGGTATTAGAGATGTGTATGAGATTGTGCGTATGCGTACTATCTCTGGCTCTGAGGCAAGACAGGATGAAGGTAAGGATATAACGGATGATTTGCGCCTGGCTTTTGAACTTCGTTTCTCTCATAGATTGTTTGAGGATTATCGGATGGTTGATGTCTTGAAATTTATCGACTTTACATTTCGTGATACCACGTTCTCGGAATTGGAAGAGGAATAATGAGAAAAAAGCCTTCACCCTTCACCTTTCTGCCCGAAATGCCCATAAACAGGGAGTTTAGAGGGGTGAAGGGTTAGCCACTACCCTTCACCCTATCCAAATGCCCTAGGCATCGGCATTCTGAGCCCCCCGAGGTTGAAGGGTGAAGGGTAAAATGCGAAGTAGGTCTCTGATGGATAACAACAATATGCTTCCATCATACTTGCGACTTCAAAAACAGGTAGCTCTTGGAAATTGCCCTTAAGGGGCAACTTATTGCCTTGGAAGGGGCAAAATATTGCCTCTTCGAGGGCGAAACATTGCCTGTTAAGGGCAATTTCCACAAGGTCTATTGATTGCTTGCGGATGATGCTACTTTGCATCCAAGATAAATAAGTCATCTAACGTTACCACTCTTTGAGCGATGTCTGCATACTCATTTTTCACCAGCCCAAAGGTGGTGATGATAATTGTCTGAATACCTTTCCTGCATTTAGTCTCCGTTCTGAAAGCCTCGGCTCGGTTGAGGAGCTTTTGATATTCGGTCTTGTTGAGGATGTAGTCTCCTTGTGAATATTTTACTTCGGCAAGGGTGATGTTGCCATCGGCTCTGTCGATGATAATGTCTATTTGCACTCCTTTCTCAGAAGTCTTGCTGCGCCATGAGTAGAACTCGGTGTGAATGGTATCGAGATGTAGAACGTGGAGGATTTCTTGGATATGACATAGGCACACTCTCTCGAACGACAAACCATACCAAGTATTCTGGGTAGGTGTGCCGATGAGGTTTCTCCAATAGTGAATATCTGTACTCTTCTTCTTGCAAAACTGATGGTAAAAGAGGGTATAAAGGTCTATCAATTGATAGATGCCACCGTTCTGCCGGAGGCCATTGTTGTATAAGCGAATGAAATCACAGTAAATCAAGTCATCGAGCAAAGCTGTCAAATGACCATTGTTTGGCATATTTACTTTTTGGGCGATTTCTCCTCTTGTCAGACCTTTCTTGCATGATGCAAGGGCATCAATAACGCTGATGTAAGCCTCAGGATTCTTGTAAAGTGAATATAATAGACGACGATACTCTTTGCGCATCTCTGCATCTTCGGAAAAGAATAGGCGGTCAATGTTATCGGGTACGTTTTCTTCTGGGTCGAGTAGGCTGAGATAGTATGGTATTCCTCCCATGGCAGAGTATAGTTGGAGAGTGGAGAGGCGAGAACACTTAAAGTTGATAGCTTTTAAATATTCTTCCACTTGACCAAGATTGAATGGACGCAGATGTATCTCGTGAGTCACACGGTTGTGCAGTCCACCTTTGTTGTTAATGACGTTGCGAATCATCCATGAGGTTGCAGAGCCACAAACAATGAATTTGATGTTGTCTATCCATGTTCCTTGGCTATTCCAAAAGAAGTCGAGGGCGTGGATGAAACCAGACCTTGTGGTGTCAAAGCAAGGAAGCTCATCAATGAATACGATGATCGGCTCTTTCTTTTGGGATGCTTTCTCCTTGAGTAGTTGAGCGAGGATGGTAAAGGCTTCTATCCAAGTTTTTGCTTTTTTCTTTCCTGTATAACCATAGTTGGTGAGGGCGACATTGAATGCCTCCATCTCTTCTGCCATACTTCCTTCTATAATGCCTGTGGCATAGAAATCGAATTTATCACTAAAAAATTTTCTTATGAGAAAGGTCTTTCCCACACGTCTTCTTCCGTATATAGCGATGAATTCGCTTCGGCTGTTGTTTATGTATTTGTTAAGAAGTAAAGTCTCTTTTTCTCTTCCTATCAGTTGTTCCATACTTGCTTTGTTTTAATGATGGGACAAAGATACGAAAAAACTTGTGAAAAACGCTTTTAAGCGGGCTAAAGTTGTGTTGAATTATGAACTTTTAGCCCATTTAAAGGCGATTTTACACTTTTCAATATAAAATGAGATCATAAAATGACACTTTTCAATAACTTTTAGACGATAAAAATGACACTTTTCAATAAAAGTTTAAAGAACCCTCTTTTCAATCGGGCTAAAGTTGTGTGTTTTTATATAACTTTAGCCCAATTGAAAAGCGTTTTCGGCTGCTCTATTTAAACTATAGCATAATTTTTTTTATTTTAGAATTCGCAAGGCAAGGCGCTGAGCTGATACATGATGGTCTTTGCCATACGAGCATGGCCAGTGTCGTTAGGGTGAAGGCGGTCGGTGTCCATCTTGTTGAACATCTGTGCGCCAGCATCATAGATAGGGAAGAGACCTGAGAGGGAGTTGAGGTCGATGACTGGCACTGCCCATACATTACCCGCCTCCTTAATCGCTTGGATGTAATCGTCGAGATAGAGACCACGTGCGTTCTCATACATCTCGTCTGGCTGCACGTTGGTGTCGCCAAGACTGAAGAATGCACGATGCACTGGAGTCATGATGACGATTTGCTTGGTAGGATACATCTGCTTCAACTTAGACATGGCTATGTTGATGCGGCCTTTCAAGGTGTTCTTGTCCATCACGAAGTGGCGATGGCGACGATTTACCACTTGGCTTGGTTGCTTGTTGCGAGCCACTCTCACGGTATCAAACGTCTCACTGTACCATTCGCCTATCGGGGTACTGTTGCCGTAGTCGTTGGTTCCGATAAAAATGAGGATGGCATCGAAGTCATCGCCGTGCTCCGCCTTCAACTTGTTGGCTTGGCGAGGAATATCGTTCCACATTCTGCCGCTCACGCCATATACGTAAGGGGTTATGCCGAGCCACTCCTGTAGGAATCCCCAGTATTTCACCTTCGAGGCCTTGATGTTGGGGTCGGTGATGGAGTCGCCGAAGTAAGCAACTTTTTTGCCACGCCAAGGGTGGTTGGCTGTCTTCTGGGCCATTTCCTTTTGTGCGGCTTTCTGCTCCTTGGTGAGCTGTATTTTTGCAGAACTGCCTGTTGCGGAATTTTCCGCTTTGTTTTTTTGTGCGAAAGTAGGCATTGCCAAAGCGAGGGCGAATGCCATTGCGATGATAGTTTGTTTCTTCATTGTTATTTTGTTTTTTATTTGTCTTTTTGCAAAGGTAATGCAAACGAGCGCAATGAAAGCTTGCTTTCAAATTGCCGAGTGCAGCTTATCTTATGCAAAGGTACGGCTTATTTTTGACATGAGCTACTCTTTTTCGTTCAAAACTTGTGTTTCTTCTTCTTTTTTTCGTAATTTTGCAGCCGCAAATAGATAAAATAGGAATCTCTTTATATAATAATAGGTACCTCTATATAATAATAGGTATAAAATATAGGATGACATTGAATAAGATGAAAGGTTTGAGTAGATTGAATCATTTGAGTGATTTGGCTCGCAAGCGAGTGGCGGTTGCGGCTTATTATTTCGTGCCGGGCGTAGTGTTTGCCAGTTGGGCAAGTTGCATTCCTGACGTAAAGCATCTGTTGCATCTCAGCAACGGACAGTTGGGGACAGTGCTCTTCGCCATTCCCATCGGACAACTTCTGATGATGACGTTTTCGGGTATCTTGGTGAGCAAGTTTGGCAGCAAGAAAATGCTGGTGTTGTCGGAAGTGCTTTATGCCCTCGCCTTGTTCTGCATCGGCTATAGCACCACGGTGTTTCACCTCATCCTGGGACTGGTAGCTTTTGGCATGATGGCGAACTTGATGAACATCGCCACCAATACACAGGCTTGCTTGTTAGAGAAACTGTATGGGCGCAACATCATGTCGTCGTTTCACGGCTTGTGGAGCTTGGGCGGTTTCGCTGGTGGTATCATCGGAGCGGTATTCGCCAATATGCTGCTGAGTACACAGGCGCATTTCGGTTGCATCTTGGTGATGAGTTATCTGATTATCGCCCTCGGTTTCCGTTATCTCGTGAACGATGACATGGCGAAGGCTGAGGAAGAGGATGTTCCGAAGTTCTCCTTCAAGACCATCGACCCAACCTTGTTCCTCTTGGGACTGATGGGATTCGGTGGTATGTTTTGCGAGGGAACAGTATATGACTGGAGCAGTGTGTATTTCTCTTCCGTAGTGAAGCCTGATGAGGCATTCATCCGTGCGGGCTATGTAGCAGGAATGGGAGCAATGACATTGGGAAGATTCCTTGCCGATGGCTTTGTGACGAAGTATGGACCATCGAAAGTGCTGAAGGTATGTGGCATGCTGATTGTTTCGGGCTTGTGGTTGGCAGCCGCCTTGCCTTATCTCGTCACGGCTACCTTGGGCTTCTTGCTCGTAGGTTTCGGAATTTCTTCGTCGGTTCCTATCTGTTATAGTATCGCAGGAAAGTTGGGAACGATGAAGGCGAGCATCGCCATCACCATTGTTTCGAGCATCAGCTTCTTCGGTTTCTTGGTAGGACCTCCTATCATCGGTTGGCTCTCAGAGGCTACGAATCTTCGCATCGCCATCAGCATCGCCGCTTGTTTCGGACTCTTCATCGCTTTCATCGCAAGGAAAGTCGGAAAGAGATTATAATAAGACTCCCCAAGACTTTTTTCTTGTAAGTTTTGGGGAGTCTTATGTGAAGTTTTATGAAATTCATGTTTACCCTATCCAATTCAAGAAGGTAGTGATGATGCCCGTATTGATGAGGTCGACAAACATGGCACCGATGATAGGCACTATTAAGAATGGTTTGACCGTATAGTGATATTTGTAACATACGGCACTCATGTTGGCCATGGCATTTGGTGTTGCACCCAAACCAAAACCGCAGATGCCAGCTACTAAAACGGCCGCATCATAGTCTTTGCCCAAGATGCGGAAGGCGACGAAGTAGGTGAGTAGTATCATCACTAAAACTTGGCAAACCAGGATGGTGATGAGCGGTAGTGCTAAACTTTGCAACTGCCATAGCTTGAGCGAAATCATCGCCATGCCGAGAAATACGGACAGCGAAATGTTGCCCACACTCACAATCTTTTCCACCTCCAGTTTCTCGCGCCAAGGAGTTTGCTCTGCAATATTGCGAACGATGGCAGCCATGATGAGTGCACCGAAATAGGTAGGAAAGGTAATGCCCGTGCTTTGGAGCAACTTGCTCATTATTGTGCCCAGTGCCATTACGATGAGCAAGGCATACGTGGCATTGGCATAACGCTGGAATTCTATCTCATGGCTACTGAGGTGCTTCTCGCGACCAGCAGGCGAAGCCTCGTCGCTCTCGATACCTGCCATGGCAGGGTCAACCTCAAAGTCTTTTTGTATCTCATGTTCGTATGTCAATTTGCTGCGAATTAGTTTTTCTGCTATAGGACCACCAATCACCGAACCAGCTATCAATCCGAAAGTGGCAGCAGCCATTGCTATGGTATTGGCATCGTTTAGTCCCATTTCTTCCAATACAGAGCTGAATCCACCAGCTGTTCCATGTCCTCCGGCCATGGATATGGAACCGGCAGCCATACCGATGAGTGGGTTTACGTTCATCAGTTTGGTGATGAGCAGAGGCATTGCGTTCTGGATGACGATGATGGTTATCAATAGTAGAAGCATCATGACAAGCGTTTTACCTCCTTGTTTCAGCACCTTGAGATTGGACTGGAAACCAACAGAGGTGAAAAAACACAGCATGAAGACATCTTTTAGAGTGCCGTCGAAAGTAAGTTCGATGTGGAATACCTTATATAATATAAGGGTGATGATGGAAAACAGAAGTCCTCCAGATACTGGTGAAGGAATACAAAATTTCTGTAGCACGGCTATCTTTCGTGTCATCAGCATTCCTACTACCAAGGCGATTGCACCGACACCAGTCGACTGCAACATATCTAACGCAATTACATAATTCATATCTTTATCCTGTCTTTATGATGTTATTTTCAAATAAACGTTTGCAAAGGTACGCAAAAATACTGAGAAGGGATAACAAATTGTAGATTATTTACTATTTATTGAGCAAAATGGATAAATATACGAAAAATATAAAAGCCCTCAGAGAATTTTCTGAAGGCTTTAGTATATTATAAATTCTTATGAGGTTTATTTATTTATCATCAGGTAAGCATCCAATGCCCAGTCTTGGTCGTTGGCGAAGGCATCGGCGAAGTGTGCCTTCTCGCCATTGATGCGCTTCGGATAGACGAAGGCGCAGCTGCCAGTTCCGTCCTCGAAGACATTGCAGAGGTTGTTGCGGACGATTTGCTCCGCCATCTTCTGATACTTCTCCTTGCCAGTGGCCAGGGCATAGTAGTGGTACACGTTGGCGTTGATGGTACTCCAATAGTGTGTGGGAAGGTATCGCCAAACACTTGGCGCTTGCCAAACCAGTAGCAGTCCCAGTGGCGGATAGGAATCTCGTTGAGGCGATAGTCGGGTTGGTTGCCACAGGGGTTCTCAACCGCTGGCATCATGTTCTCGGCAGCTTTCAGGTATTGCTTATCCTTGGTCTGGAGATAGAATTCCAAGAGGAACTGGGTGGCTGGGGCGATGATGCTTTACTCGAAGTTGACCTCCGACTTAGGGAAGTTCAAGCCGTTTGTCATGAATACTTCGGCTGTCTTGGAGAAATCTATCAAGAGGTCGTTATACTCGGTCATGAGTCCTGCTTCCTTCAAGGCCTTCAAGCCTGAGGTGACAGGGATGTCGATGCAGTAGAAGCCATAGCCCGTGTGATGATAGAGAGCTTGCATCGTCTTGTATCCCCAAAGGGCATATCATAAATTTCTGCTGCAAAAGTACTATAAATAAAATAAGGTGGTGTTCAAGAATAAATCATCTGTGTTCCAATGATATTTCAAGATTTAAGGAGGTTCGAGAATCGTTCAAATACGTCCAATATTCATGCAAAAAACGGATGCTTGACTTCTCTAATCATGCATCCGTTTTCCTATAAGCAATATTTTTCCTTTACTATTACTTCTTTACAATTTTCTCAATTTTGCAACTATGCACTTTAGTTTGTTTGTCATAGTTGATACCTACAAGAATCACATCACCTACATAGTGCATCAAAGATTTACCATATCCTTGGCGCTTAATTTGACCGATAGCTGCATCAGCATCCTTATCCCACTTCAGTTCTAACACAATAGCAGGTGCATTTACATGACGATAAGGCAACAGCACAATATCTGCAAAGCCTTTGCCTGTCGGCAGTTCACGAATCATCTCGTAACGATTTCTTGCTGTGTAAAATGCCAACGAAAGAACACAAGCCAAAGAATTTTCATCATTATATTTCAAGATACTGGTATTTTGTTCATGAACCTCAGCAACACTTGCAGCCACATCTTCCTCATCGCCATTAAGCAAATGCGCCATTAAGTTTTCGGAATGTTCCAAGGCACTCGTTACCTCTTTCCAACTGGTATCGGCAATAGCTGTTTCAAATTCTTGGCGAACTTCATAATTTGGAATGCAAGCACACTTGGTATCGCTATTGTAAGAAAGATAGCCCAAATGGCAAAGAAGTGTCAGCACATCGTCCTTGCACTCTACCTTATGCATATCATTGCTAAACCGTAACGCTTTTACCCTTACAGGAACATCATTGAGAGCATGGACTATGTCATCCTTCAAACCATCAAAATTCATCGTGATATAGCGTTTGAGGCTCTCGAATGTATTGGTACTTGTCCAAAAACTCTCATACGACCTACGCTTCAAGGCTCGCATGACAGCATAAGGGTTGTACATCGCTTTCTCCTTACCAAGCTCATAACCATCATACCAACGCTTCATCTCATAAATATCCATTTCTCCATCGGCACATAGACCTTCCACTTCCTTCTCTGTAAAGCCGAAATAAGGTGCCAACTGGGCTGGACTCAGCATCGTGTATTCATCAAAGTTATTCAATGCTGATTGGGTATTATAGCGCTTGATAGGAAGAATACCTGTCATATAGCAACATGCGAAGGCATATTCCGTCATACTTCCCTTGAAGAGACGACGCAACAAATCCACGTACTCATCCATTTGCCTCTCCTGTCCCTCCCGGCAAAGAGCATCCCATTCGTCTATCAAACAGATGAATTTCTCTCCTGTATGGTCAGCGATACTAACGAGCAAATCCATCAAATCATCATTGGGTTTCATCTTCACGCCCTCGTACAAGCTCAGTAGCTCTTCGCAAATATCACGCTTGATATACTCTACGATGTGTTCATCCTTGCCATATTTAGTTACAAAATCAGTCATATCCAAATAGAGTACAGGATAATGATTAAGATGCTTTTCGAAATCTTCATTCTTACTGATAGCCAACCCCTTGAACAATTCACGAGAATCACACGACTTGTCATAATAGGCATTGAGCATCTTTACAGCCACAGACTTACCAAACCTCCGTGCACGTGTTACACAGAGGAAGCGATTCTCTGTCATCATCACAGAGCTCACTTCCGCTATCAACATGCTCTTATCCACAAACTTAGAGTTGCGAAGCGATGCAAAGCCGTCATTACCTTTATTTATATAATTTCCCATTTGTCCTCTAATATTATTTCATATTTGCTATCATTCGAATGTTTTTGGCAAAATTACAAATTTAATTTGTAACCACCAAATATTTTTATCTTCAATCCATCAAAAAAAGAAGGCAACATCCACTATTGTTGCTACCCATAAGAGCATGGATACCGTCTTACTCCTCTGAATCTTACAAGAAGGATACAACTCATATACGATTGCATACCATGGAACCAAAGAATACGTTGCGAAATCGGAAATCTCCCAATAATAAAAACCATAACATTGGGTGACAAGAGTATAAAGCAAAACAAATAGTGCCCAGATTCCACCTGCCACAAGTATGTATTTGATATAGCCAGGAACATCATAGTTCAATTCCATCTTCAGTTCCTCTTTCTTGATTTTTCTTTCGGCAAACCAATAACAGATATGCGTGACAAGTGCCAAGGCATAGCCCGAAAGATAAAAGCTTAAGAAATCTCCTATTTTTAGTTTCCAATGCAAACAGCAAAAGAGAACGGTCATGGATATTTTATCGAGATTTCTTAACAACCCCTTTCCAACCTCCCATTGATTGATTTCACTTTTGTCAAATATGGAAGGCCAAATAGAATATTTGCATGACAGTAGGAAAAGGCATAGTGCCAAAAGTAATTGTAAATATAGTGACATCTTGTTTAGTATTTAATTTACCTAAATTCCGCAACACAATAAATTAATATTTTTTATAAGCACCTGGACAACAAAAAGTTGTCCA
>DJSH01000058.1:0-23367 GCA_002440225.1 Candidatus Segatella violae | reverse complement strand
AGAAATTTCACTTATCTTAGTGCTGCATTTAAAAACAAACAAAATTCTGAATGACATGGCAAAAATACGAATAAAATCTGAGAAACTCACTCCTTTTGGAGGAATATTTGCAATTATGGAGCAATTTAATGCTCTTTTGTCCCAAACGATAGACTCAACATTAGGGCTGCGTAGTAAATTCTACGGTTACCAATACAGCGAGATACTTCGCTCTTGGATGTGCGTATATTTCTGCGGTGGCTCATGTGTAGAAGATGTAACAACTCACTTGATGAAACACCTGTCTTTGCACCCAACTCAAACTTACCAAGGAAGCTACGCTCAGGATTGTCCCCCAACAGTTTCATTGCTGAGACAATTGGCAACTTTACTTGTGACTATAGACATGCATAGCCTACTATAAAAATGACTAAAGTTTAATGAGTCAACGTAAATTATAAATAAGTAATAATTTGGGTACGGATGATTGTTTTGTACAGACGGATAAGGTGTATATATTTCAATGAAAAAACGCAGGGGGATGTCATGCATCCCCCTGCGTTTTTTCTCTTGTAAGCTTTACCTAAAAACTTGCAGCACTTTAAAACGGAAAAATGAATAATATTGACAAAATCGCCTTTTCCCCCTCTAAAAATGGTGAATTTTTATCTTTATCTATTGTTTCCCTAAATAATGAAATTATACAGTTTCTTCTTAACAAACTGAAACATAATTGGTTAAAGAAATTGTGAAAAAATACTCTATTCTTGCTGAATCTATAGACGTACAACCATAACACCTATAGTCGTACAACTATGGACCTAGAGTTGTACAACTATAGTCTATAAGGTCGTACAACTATAGAAAATAAATCTTGTGAATTACGAGGAATAAAACCAATTCTAATAGCAAATCCATACTCAAAGTCTTCTGGATGATGACTTGAGTATGGATGAGAAATTTTTGTACAAAGTTTCAAAAACTATTTTTTAGATGAACAGGCTTCCGATTTGGAAGACCAGTGCCGATACTATCCATGCCAACAGCGTGGTGTAGCCTGCGGCGAACCCAGCCCATTTCCAACTTCCAGTCTCACCCTTGATGGCTGCTATCGTAGCGATACAAGGGAAGTAGAGTAGTACGAAGAGCAAGAAGCAATAGGCGGTGAGCGTTGCCTTCGATTCTGCCTCGGCATCGTTGTATCCGTATGTCTTCTTCAGGTCTGAGGTCATCTGCTTCTTCAGTACCTCGTACTTGCCGTCTTCGTCATTATAGTCTTGGTCGTCTGAGAAACTGTCGTTGTTACTATAGAGCACGCCCATCGTTGAGGCTACAATCTCCTTGGCACCTACGCCAGATACCAAACCTACGTCGAGTTTCCAGTCGAAACCTTGTGGAGTGAAGATTGGCTCTATGGTCTTGCCAATTCTGCCGATGTAGCTCTGTTCCTGCTGTGCCTGGTTGTCGAGTTCCTCGTTGTGAGGGAAGTAACCGAGCGCCCAAACGATGATACTTGCCACGAGAATGATACCTCCCATCTTCTTCAGGTATTGCTTGCCTTTCTCCCAAGTATGGCGACCAATCGCCTTCCAAGTAGGGAAGCGGTAAGGTGGCAACTCCATTACGAATGGGGTGTCCTCGCCCTTGATGACGAACGAAGAGAAGATGCGGCTCAAGATGACGGCTAGGAAGATGCCTATCAGATAGAGCGAAATCATGATGAGTGAACGGTATTGCAAGGCAAAGAACGTTCCGATGATCATGATGTAGATAGGCAGACGAGCCGAACAACTCATCAATGGCAATATCAGCATGGTGATGAGGCGGGAGCGGTGGCTCTCGATGGTTCGTGTAGCCATTACTGCTGGCACGTTACATCCGAAACCCATGATGAGCGGGATGAACGACTTGCCATGCAAGCCCATCTTGTGCATCAACTTATCCATGATGAAGGCGGCACGAGCCATGTAGCCCGAATCCTCCATATAGGAGATGAAGAAATAGAGAATGAGAATCTGTGGCAAGAACACGATGACGGCTCCCACACCACCGATGACGCCATCTACCAACATATCCTTGACAGGTCCGTCTGGCATGGTCGTACTGATGGTCTCGCCAAGCCACGCCACGCCGTCCTCTATCCATCCCTTAGGAATCTCGCCCAGCACGAAGGTGGCTGAGAACATGATAAACAAGAGGAGAATGAAGATAGGGAAACCTACATACTTGTTGGTGAGCACACGGTCGATGAGGTGAGTAATCTGGTAAGTGTCCTTCGCCTTGCCTGTCTCATAACCAGCTTCCTGCAATGCACCATGTATAAAGCCATACTTGGCATCCATGATGGCGGTCTCGCTATCCTCCAGGGTCTCTTCCTTTACACGCTTGGCTGCCTCGTCGCGAGCGGCGAAGATTTCCTTTGCCGAGTTGAGGTGGCTCACATATTCCTCTGCATCCTTGTCGTTTTCCAACAGCTTGATGCTGAGGTATCGGGTAGAGTAGCGTTGGCGGATGGAGTCATCTGCCTTCAGATATTCCTGAATATGTTCGATGCCATGTTCTATCTCATGTCCATGGTTGATGTGGATATGACGATAGTGAGGGTTGGTGCCCTCCTTGCTCTCATAGAGGTCTATGATGGTGTCGAAGAGTTGGTCCACGCCACGACCGTTGGTAAAGACGGTAGGAATCATGGAGATTCCGAAGAGTTCTCCGAGCTTGTCGTAGTCGATGTTGTCGCCTCGTTTCTCGGTCTCGTCAAACATGTTGAGGGCACAAACCATGCGGATGTGCATGTCTATCAACTGGGTGGTGAGGTAAAGGTTACGCTCCAGGTTGCTGGTGTCGATCACGTTGATAACCACATCAGGGGTATGTTCCACCAACTGCTTGCGCACGTAAAGTTCCTCAGGCGAATAAGCAGAGAGGGAGTAGGTACCAGGGAGATCGACCAAGTTGAACTGGTAACCTTTGTATTCTGCATGTCCTTCCTTGGCATCTACAGTTACACCACTGTAGTTACCCACACGTTCATGGGCACCAGAGGCAAAGTTGAAGAAGGAAGTCTTGCCACAATTAGGGTTTCCCACCAATGCCACGTTGATGACGTGGTGCAAGCGGTCGGCTTCCTGTTCGGCAAGAGCCTCGCTGCTTTCATCAGCCTTCTTTTCTGCTACGAGCATTTTGTCTCCCAAAGCCTGCTCGTCGGCATCTTGGGTATCTATCACTTGAGAGTTAATTACCTGTTGGCGGTCTTCTGCATCCGCCTTGCTGAGTGTAGCGTCATTCTTTGCCTCGTTGAGCGAAACAACCTCCACATGGTCAGCCTCGCTATGGCGGAGCGAAACCTCGTAACCCATAATCTTGTACTTCACTGGGTCTTGGAGAGGGGCATTGAGGAGAACATCCACACGTTTGCCCTTGATGAATCCCATCTCGATAACTCTCTTACGGAAGCCACCGTGACCGGAAACCTTGACGATAACGCCACTTTCACCTGTTTTAAGTTCTGATAATTTCATATTATCTATTTCTGTTTATCTTGTTCCTAATCTTTTTCTTTCGTGTGCAAAATTACTAATAATTCTTTGCAACTCGGTAGTAATGATGTTATTATATATAAAAATACCTAGAAATGATGAGAGTATCATCAAATCTAGGTATTCTTATCATAATTTCTTGTTACTTAGATTTATCTATGTAACCAATATGTTTTTACAAATTTCTGCCGTGGCAGTTCTTAAATTTCTTGCCGCTGCCACATGGACATGGGTCGTTTGGACGTGGCATACGCTCGGCACGGTATGGAGTGCGGTTAGCCTGAGCTCCCTCGCGAGTATCTTGGTTGGCTGCGCGTTCCTGTGCCTCACGCTCAGCGTCGATGTCGACCTTACTTTCAACGTAGTTCTGCGGAGTATGCTGCTCAGGTGCTGCCTCCTGTACTGGTTGCTGCTCCATTACTGGAATCTGACCACGCATCAATATGCTGGCAATGCGGTCGTACATGTCGTTGATCATGTCGTCCCAAATCTTTGCACTCTCCAACTTGAAGATCAAGAGAGGATCCTTCTGCTCGTAGCTGGCGTTCTGTACTGAGTGTCGGAGTTCGTCGAGTTTGCGCAGGTTCTCCTTCCAGTCGTCATCGATGATATGGAGCACCACGCTCTTCTCGAATTCCTTCACCACGCTCTTAGCCTCGCTGTCATAAGCTTCCTGCAAGTTGCATGGGATGTTGTACATGCGCTTTCCATCAGTGATAGGTACCATGATGCGCTGATACATTGCACCCTGGTTCTCAAACACCTGCTTAATGATTGGTAGGGCTGTGGTCTGGATGCGGTCAGTCTTGCGCTTGAATGCTGCCATAGCCTCCTGGAAGGCACGCTCTGCTAAATCCTCACGGCTACCATTCTCATATTCATCCTCTGTGAATGGTATCTCCATGGCTAGAATCTTCAAGAACTCTTCCTTGGCGCCTTCGAAATCGTTGTTGTTAACGATATTGATGCAGCGGTCCCAGATGATGTTGGCGATGTCCATACCGATACGTTCACCCATCAAGGCGTGGCGACGCTTCTCGTAGATAACGGTACGCTGTCGGTTCATCACGTCATCATACTCCAAGAGGTGCTTACGAATACCGAAGTTGTTCTCCTCGACCTTGCGCTGGGCACGCTCGATGCTTTTGCTGATCATCGGACTCTCGATACGCTCGCCATCCTCGAAGCCTAAGCGGTCCATCACCTTGGCGATACGCTCTGAAGCGAACAGACGCATCAACTTATCCTCCAAGGATACGTAGAATACAGAAGAACCTGGGTCTCCCTGACGACCGGCACGACCACGGAGCTGACGATCCACACGACGGCTCTCATGACGCTCTGTACCAATGATGGCAAGACCACCTGCTGCCTTCACCTCTGGAGTCAACTTGATATCGGTACCACGACCAGCCATGTTGGTAGCGATGGTTACGGCACCCTTGCCATTGGTAGAGCGACCTGCCTCTGCTACAATCTGAGCCTCCTGCTGGTGTAACTTGGCATTCAATACATTATGAGGAATGTTGCGCATCTTCAACATTTTGCTCAATAACTCAGAAATCTCGACAGATGTAGTACCCACCAATACTGGGCGACCAGCATTACGCATCTCCTCAATCTCGTCGATGACAGCACGGTACTTTTCGCGAGCGGTCTTGTATACACGGTCGTCGAGGTCCTTGCGCTGGATAGGACGGTTGGTAGGAATCTCCACTACATCAAGTTTGTAGATGTCCCAGAACTCACCAGCCTCAGTACTTGCGGTACCAGTCATACCTGCCAACTTGTGGTACATACGGAAGTAGTTCTGCAGGGTGATGGTAGCGAAGGTCTGTGTGGCAGCCTCCACCTTCACGTGCTCCTTGGCCTCGATAGCCTGATGCAAGCCATCGCTCCAACGGCGACCTTCCATGATACGACCTGTCTGCTCGTCTACAATCTTCACCTCACCATCCATGACAACGTATTCATCATCCTTGTTGAACATAGTGTAGGCCTTCAAGAGTTGTTGCAACGTGTGAACACGCTCGCTCTGCACGCCATAGTGAGCCAGCATCTCGTCTTTCTTGTCTAGACGCTCTTGGTCTGTCAGGTCGGTGCGTGCCTCTAGCTCACTCATCTCTGTTGTGATGTCTGGCAAAACAAAGAGCTCCTTGTCGTTCACCTGCTTAGCCAACCAATCAGTACCCTTATCGGTAAGATCTGCAGAGTTCAATTTCTCGTCAACAACGAAATACAAAGGCTCGATGGCCTTAGGCATCTCGCGGTTGTTATTAGCCATATAGTATTCCTCTGTCTTCAACAAGCCTGCTTTGATACCTTCCTCTGAAAGGTATTTGATCAATGGTTTGTTCTTAGGTAGTGCTTTGTATGAGCGATAGAGTGCCAAGAAACCTTCGTCAATCAACTGCTGGTTCTTTGTTTTGCTGCCCTCGTTGATTTTCTGCTTAGCCTCGGCGAGCAACTCTGTGGCCTGTTTGCGCTGTACTTCATAAAGGCGCTCAACCAATGGCTGGTATTGCTCAAACATCTGGTCGTCGCCCTTAGGGATAGGGCCTGAGATAATCAAAGGAGTACGAGCGTCGTCAATCAATACAGAGTCGACCTCATCGACGATGGCGTAGTTGTGCTGGCGCTGTACAAGGTCGGCTGGACTAGTAGCCATGTTGTCACGAAGATAATCGAAACCAAACTCGTTGTTGGTACCGAAGGTGATATCTGCCATGTAAGCCTTGCGACGTTCGTCTGAGTTAGGACGATGCTTGTCGATACAGTCTACCGAGAGGCCGTTGAACATATAGAGAGGTCCCATCCATTCAGAGTCACGCTTGGCCAAGTAGTCGTTCACTGTTACCACGTGAACACCATTACCAGTCAAGGCATTCAAGAATACAGGGCAAGTACCCACGAGGGTCTTACCTTCACCAGTAGCCATCTCGGCAATCTTACCCTGATGGAGAACGACACCACCGAAGAGCTGAACATCGTAGTGAACCATTTCCCACTTGAGGTCATTGCCTCCAGCTGTCCAATGGTTGTGATAGATAGCCTTGTCACCATCGATGGTGATGAAGTCGTGGCTAGGGTCGGCAGCCAATTCTCGGTCGAAATCGGTAGCTGTCACAATTGTCTCCTCGTTCTCAGCGAAACGACGAGCAGTATCCTTCACGATGCTGAAGGCTGTAGGCAAAACCTCGTTGAGTGCAACCTCATACTTATCGAGAGCTTCCTTCTCCAGCTTGTCTATTTGGTTGAAGATGCCTTCACGTTCGTCTATAGGTGTGTCTTCAATCTTAGCCTTGAGCTCGGCAATCTTAGCCTTTTCCTCATTGGCATACTCTTGTACATACTTTTGGATTTCCTTCGTCTTCGCACGAAGTTCGTCATTGCTCAAAGCCTTGATTTTAGGGTATTCTGCCTTGATTTTCTCTACGATAGGCTGAATAAGCTTCATGTCACGGGTTGACTTGTTACCGAACAATGACTGAAGAATTTTGTTTAAATTCATTGTTATATTTATTTTTATTGTTATTCGATGTGATGTTTATTAGTGTGCAAATCTTTTGCAAATGAGCGCAATGAAAGTGCGCTTTCTTATTGCCGAGTGCAGCTAAAGATTCTGCAAAAATACAAAAAATATCTGTAAATCAGCAATAATTCATCAAGAAATGCCAAATCTTAGGCCATATTCCTAGATTTTACTTACTTTTTGCCCTAAAAACAGTTTGGACCTCGAATGACGATACTCCCGTATGGAGCTTTGTGTCTATGCTCGATAACGGGGTGAAAACAAATATGTTGATGATTTGCTGTCAGAATGTCAGCATCGTCAGCGACAAGAGTTGCCGAAAGGAAATGATGGTGCTCTGCGATGCTTTCATCTTCGTTGGCAGCCTTGAATGCCTTGAGCACACAGAGTATGTCATCCTCCAATGCCTTCGCTTCCGGTTGCTGGATGAATTCATCGTAGGATATATCCGTGAGCGCAAACTTCAGCGCCTGCTGATAAGTCTGCGCCTCCATGCCAGTTGCCGCAAGGACAACCAATAGGGCGGTGATATATCTGTTTACTATCATTTATTAATATTTCTGAATTGTCTTCTTCTTTGATATCTGAATTGTTTCTTGATGTAGCGGCTCGGCGTGTGTCTCTTTGACTGGAGATTGGCGAGGGTCGCTTTCATGGTGTATCTTACGAGCAAAGATAATGCCAAGATGCCCATGCCTTCTGCGTACTGCTGCCATATTTGCAGGAACAGTGCCAGAAGAAGCAGTATTCCCCATACTTCGTAGTACCAATAGAGCTTGCCTTTGCGCATCTTCTTGATGGTCTTCCAAACAAAGATAAGATTGAGTGGATTCAATATCAGTATTTGGAAATTGAGTTGCACCGTTGGGTGTTGAGAGAATATCATGGCGAGTAATATCAACCCAGGTATGCCTGTGAGTAAAAACAAAATTGCATCCATGCACCAGAAATTCTTCTTGGTGTAAATCTCGATGATTGAGACCACGATAATGATGAAGGCTATGGCAAGGAACACTTCTTGGGGAGTGATGCTTGTGTCATCCACCACTTGTGCACGAGGTGGTATCAGATAGGATGTGCTATCTATCATCGTGATGAATCCATGGGTTTGAGTTGCCTCGCTATTCCCGTCGACTGGTGTGTTGCCTATGAAATCGGTTCTGCCCTCTGTCTCGAAATCCTTGCTCAGATTGTCGGGTAGAAACTCCCATTCCCGTTGTGAGATGGGACGATCGGCGAGGTAACCAAGGAGTAGGTCGTTGCCAAATCTAGCCCAGCGATGGTTCTCATTGAGCTTGTGTATTTCTTCTCGATAGGAGGATACGGTAGGCTTGTCTTCAAAATTTGTACTGTTGGCCCCGATGTTGTCGAGTATCATTTCACGAGCTCTGGTTGTACAGTTGTCGTAGAAATAATTGTATCGATAGGTGCGATTCTCTGGCTTGTCGTTTTCTTCGATGGCGCGAAGAATGTTCAACTTCTCCTCGCGCGAAAGTCGAATGCGCTGTTGCTTCACCCATCTGTCTTCGCTGGCATATTCAGCGAGAAAGTCACTCATAGGGAATATGCCTATTTGATAGTCGGTGAGTCCGAACACAAATCGAAGCACAAAGCAACTTTGTTTGAAACTAAACATACCCCAGTTCACGGCAACGTCTGTGCCATGCACCTTGTCCTGTATGCGGAGGGCTGTATGTCCATAATACGACCAAACCTCTTGACCTGGTCCACATGTCAAGAGGAATATGTCAACTGAGTCTAGCCAGGCTGTGGCTTCCTCATTGGCACGAATATTCTGCGCAGAAATATCATTGGCTTGTTCGCCTGTGGATTCCTGTGCTATCACCTTAGTAGTTAAATTGGTTAAAATAACTGCTAAAATGACTCCAAAAATATACTTAAAACGTTTCACGATGCAAAAATACCTTATTATTTTGGATTATCCTTCTTTTTTCTCGAAAATTTTCAATACTTTTGCACTCTGAATATAATTTTGAATAATTATTTAATAATGAGAAAGCTTATCTTAGCAACCCTAATGTTGGGTTCAGCCCTTATGGTTAATGCCCAAAGTGGTACTAATTCACCATACAGTCAGTATGGTCTTGGCATCTTGTCAGACCAAACATCTGGCTTCAATCGTGGTATGAATGGAGTCGGTCTCGGTTTCCATGAGCATAATCAAGTCAACTATCTCAACCCTGCTTCTTATGCAGCCCTCGACTCGATGACCTTCATCTTTGATGCGGGAATTTCGGGGCAGGTGACCAATTTTGAGGAAAACGGTGTGAAGAAGAATGCCAACAACTCCAACTTTGAGTATGCTGTAGCTGGTTTCCGCTTGGTTCGCCATGTGGGTATGAGCTTTGGTATCCTTCCTTTTACCAATGTGGGGTATAACTATTCTACCACAGAATGGGTGAACAAGAATGACAAGGATGTTTATTACACCAATACTTATAATGGTGACGGTGGCTTGCATCAGGCTTATGTGGGTGCAGGTTGGGCTCCTATTAAAGGTTTGTCGGTAGGTGCCAATGTGTCTTATGTCTGGGGTAGCATTAATCGCTATATCTCCAATACGTATAGCAATTCTGCTTATAAGACACTCACTCGCAACTATTCTACGCAAGTGAACAGCTATAAGCTTGATTTCGGTGTGCAGTACACTCACCAGATAGATAAGAAAAATGCTCTTACCGTAGGTCTGACCTATTCACCAGGTCATAACCTAGGTTCTTCTGCTGATATGAACATCATATCCAATAATACTCAGGACAATACTTCTGATACATTGTCTTATTCTATCGGCAAGGCATATAAGTTGCCTACCATGTTGGGTGTCGGTTTGATGTGGAATAGAAACAACCAGTGGAAGGTAGGCTTCGACTATACTTTGCAGAAATGGGGAAGTCTTGAATATCCAACCTTCGATGGAACCAACTATGCCTTGACCAAGGGCGTGTATAAGAATAGGAGCAAGTTCAATCTTGGTGCACAGTATTGCTATGGAGAGAATAGCCGTTCTTTCCTCAAGCGAGTGATGTATCGTGCAGGTGTAAGCTACGCTACTCCTTATTATAAAGTTAATGGTGTAGATGGACCTAAGGAACTCTCGATAAGTGCAGGTTTCGGTATTCCTATTGTCAATGGATATAACAATCGCTCACAACTCAATATCAGTGGACAGTGGGTGAAGAGCTCTGCCAAGGATCTTATCAAGGAAAATTATTTCCGCATCAACATCGGTTTCACATTCAACGAAGATTGGTTTAAAAAGTGGAAGATGGATTAATCTTCCTATATATATAATAATGTGTAGAATTAAAAGTTCTTTAGTCGTCGCCATCTTGCTGTTCTTGGTTTTGGCTGGTTGCCAGAATCAGGTAGAGCATACTGCGCCTGCCATCCGTCCGCAGGATTCTGTGGCTATGATGACATCGTATGGCGTAAATACGCTGATAAGCGATTCGGGTGTCATCAAATATCGTATCGTTACCGAGCGTTGGGAGGTGAACACCAACAAGAATCCTTCGCTTTGGACTTTCGACAAGGGACTTTTGCTCGAACAGTTTGACGAAAAGTTCCATATCAATAGTTATATCCAATGTGATACTGCGTATTATTACGACCAACTCAAGATATGGAAACTATATGGAAGAGTGAGGATCCTTACCAAGGATGGTTTGCGATTCTCTAGTGAGCAACTCACTTGGGACCAAAACAAGCATGAGTTGTCAAGCAATGTGTTCAGTAAATTGGTCACTCCAGAACGTACCTTGCAGGGATCTCATTTCTGGAGTGATGAGAAAATGACCCGATATTTTGTGAGCAATTCCAAGGGTAGCTTTGAACGAGGTGACCTTACCGGTGGTGGAGGCGGTGCCGATAGTTTGGCAAGCCAACCAGATTCTGTGAAGGGCGCTGTTCGCCAGCCAGCTACGCCTCAGAGGGCTACTACAATACCGCTCATGCATTAATAATAGAATTTTGAAATGATGGAACAAGTTGATATAAGTCTTGTCGTTGGCATTATTGTCACGATGGTTTTCTCCGCATTCTTTAGTGGCATGGAGATAGCTTTCGTCTCTTCCAATCGTATGTTGGCGGAGATGGACAAGGAGAAAAACGGACTGACCCAACGATTGCTTTCTTTGTTTTATAATCATCCTAATGGTTTTGTGAGCACTATGTTGGTGGGCAACAACATCGCTTTGGTAGTATATGGTATCTTGATAGCCAAGCTTTTCGATAACACCATATTCCGAGGCATGGATGCCGCTTTCACCGTACCTGCTGATACGGTTTTGTCTACTCTGATAGTGCTCTTCACGGGAGAGTTTTTGCCCAAGACTCTTTTCAAGTCAAATCCTAATAGACTCTTGGCTATATTTAGCCCGATAGCCTATCTCTGTTACATTATCTTGTGGCCTATCAGTAAGTTCAGTACATTCTTGAGCAAGTGTCTCTTGCGGTTGATGGGTATGAAAATGGACGATGATGCTGGAGACGAGGGCTTCTCGAAGGTGGATCTTGACTATTTGGTACAGTCGAGCATAGACAATGCGAGCGACGACGAAGAAATCAACGACGAGGTGAAGATATTCCAAAACGCCTTGGATTTTTCTGATTGCAAAGTTCGTGATTGCATGGTGCCACGTACGGAGATTCAGGCTGTAGATGAGAATACGTCTCTAGAAGAATTGAAGCAAAAATTCATTGAGAGTGGTAATTCCAAGATTATCGTCTTCAAGGAAGACATCGATCATGTTGTTGGGTATATTCATAGCTCGGAAATGTTCCACAATCCTAAGAGATGGCAAGATCATATCCGCCAGTTGCCTTTTGTACCAGAGACGATGCAGGCTCAGAAACTGATGCAGACATTTTTGCAGCAAAAGAAATCGTTAGGCGTTGTGGTGGATGAGTTTGGTGGCACAAGCGGGTTGGTAAGTTTGGAGGACATTGTCGAGGAAATCTTTGGTGATATTGAGGATGAGCACGACTCAGCCAAATATGTAGCTAAGAAAACCGACGATGGTGACTATTTGCTCTCGGCTAGATTGGAAATAGACAAGGTGAATGATATGTTTGACCTAGATCTGCCTGAAAGCGACGAGTATATGACCGTTGGAGGTCTTATTCTTCATGAATATCAGAGCTTCCCTAAACTGAATGAGGTTGTGAAATTTGATAATTATGAATTTAAGATTATCAAGTCGACATCACGCAAAATAGAACTTGTGAAACTCCACATCATCAAATAGTTGTGGATAGAAAGGGAATTTTTCGTATTTTTTGTGCTGTTAGCCAAAAAAGATAACGAAAAATTCCCTTTTCTCGTATTTTCTTTGTATTTTTGCAGTCAATTGGCTACTTATGGGTAAATGCGCTCATTGGTCAAGCACTAACTTAAGAAAAAATAGAAAATAAAAATAAAATAAAAATTTAAACGTAATGGCAGCATTAGGAAAAATTAGAAAGAGAGGCGTGATACTGGTATGTATCATCAGTTTCGGCCTTTTCGCATTCATTGCCGAGGAAGCTTTCCGTTCGTGTGATTCTGCAAAGAACAACGAGCGCCAGCAAGTCGGTGAGGTGTTGGGCGAGAAAATCAGCGTGCAGGATTTCCAGAAGCTCGTTGATGAGTACACCGATGTGATTAAAATGCAGCAGGGACAGGACAACCTCCCTGAGGAGCAGATGAATCAGGTGAAGGATATGGTTTGGAATACTTATGTTCAGAATCGTATCATTGCCAAGGAAGCTGATAAACTCGGACTTACTGTAACCGACGCTGAGCTTCAGGACATCTTGAAGACAGGAACCAACCCTATGCTTCAGCAAACTCCTTTCGTAAATCAGCAGACTGGTCGCTTTGATGCTTCTGCTCTCCAGAAGTTCTTGGCCGACTATAAGGCACAGAAGGCTAACCCTTCTGCAAACGCCCAGATGATGGATCAGTATACTAAGATTTACAATTATTGGTCATTCATTGAGAAGACTCTTCGCCAGCAGACTTTGGCTCAGAAGTATCAGGCTTTGCTTGCAGGTTGCTTCTTGTCTAATCCTGTGGAGGCTAAGATGGCTTTCAAGGAGGAAAATGAGGAAAGTCAGATTCAGTTGGCTGCCTTCCCTTACTCTGACATCCAGGATGACAAGGTGAAGATTTCAGACAGTGACTTGAAGGCTAAGTACGATGAACTCAAGGCTCGTTTCAAGCAGCCTGTTGAGAGCCGCGACATCAAGTATGTTGACGTTGAGGTGGCTGCTTCTCCAGCTGACCGTGCAGCTCTTAACAAGGAGTTTGCGGGTTATCATACACAGCTTGCAGCTGCAGCCGATCCAACGGAAATAGTTCGCAAGTCTGCGTCTACAGTCGCTTATCTCGGTATTCCTGTAAGCAAGGATGCTTTCCCACAGGACATCGCTGCCGAGCTCGACTCTATGGCTGTAGGTTCAATTTCTGCAGTAAAGGCTAATGCTTCAGACAACACCTTGAACATTGTGAAGTTGGTTGCTAAGCAGGAACTGCCAGACTCAGTTCAGTATCGTGTTATCCAGGTTGCTGCTAACACAGTTGCTGAGGCAAAGACCAAGGCAGACTCCATCCATGGAGCTCTTGCTGGTGGTGCTGATTTCGAGGCTATCGCCAAGAAGTATGGTCAGACTGGTGAGAAGGCTTGGATGACTACCCGTCAGTATGAGTTTGCCCAGACATTGGACAAGGATAACAAGGCATTTATCAATACTTTGAACACTGCTGCTGCCAATTCTTTGAACGAGCTCCAGTTGGGGCAGGGCTATGTGATCCTTCAGGTTTTGGACCGCAAGGCTATGGTCAGCAAGTATACTGCTGCCGTAATTAAGAAGCCTATCGATTTTTCACAGGCTACATATCGTACAGCATACAACAAGTTCTCTAGCTTTGTAAGTGCCAACCAGAAGGCCGACGATCTCTTGAAGAATGCAGCTAAGGATGGTTACAAGGTGCAGGAGTTGAAGGATGTTACCACATCCGCTCACTATGTAGCTAATATCCATTCTACCCGTGAGGCTTTGAAGTGGATATTCGAAAACAAGGAAGGTGATGTGTCTCCTCTCTATGAGTGTGGCGATAACAACCACTTGTTGGTTGTAGTTCTCAACAAGATTCACCGCATTGGTTATCGTGACTTGTCCGACCCTCAGGTAGCAGAAGCTATCAAGGCTGAGGTTATCAAAGACAAGAAGGCAGAGATGATCGAGGCTAAGTTGAATGGTGTTAAGAGCATCGCAGCTGCAAAGGCCAAGGGTGCCAAGGTTTCTTCTGTTAATCAGATTACATTCGCAGCTCCTGTATTTATTGCAGCTACTGGTGCTAGTGAGCCTGCTCTTTCTGGTGCGGTTTCTGCCACAAAGAAAGGTGCTTTCGTAGCTCATGCTGTAAAGGGTAATGCTGGTGTTTATCTCTTTCAGGTAACAAACAAGGCTAATCGTCCTGTTAAGTTCGACGAGAAGGCTCAGGAACAGAAGTGCCGTCAGAAGGCTATGCAGTATGCTGGCAACTTCATGAACGAGCTATATTTGCATGCTCACGTAGTTGACAACCGCTACTTGTTCTTCTAATCTTATCCCCATTTGGATTCCAATATATAGCGTGTCTAGGTTTTTCTAGACACGCTTTTTTGTTAGGATAAAAAACTCCCGCTAGGCATTAAGGCCTAGCGGGAGTTTTCTGTATGTGATGTGGTTTTAAAAAACTATCCACGGCTCCACCAATGTTTCTTCTTTGGAGCTTCTTGATGCTCGCCGTATTTCTGTTTAAGGATGCGTCGATAGCTTGTGTGGTTGGTGATGATTTGATAAATCTCACCCCAGTCTGGAAGACCACCGATACCGCGGTCGTCTATGAAATAGTCGGCTTTGAGTTTGCGAGAGAAATGATTGTTGCTCTCAAGGCTTTCTTCTGGATAGTCCTTGTTTACTGCCCAGAACTCCACGCCACGTTCTCTGCACCATTCTACAGCCTCGTCCAGGAGCTTGCCTTCTCGCACGCTCCAGAGGATGAGACGGTGATGGTCTTTCATCAGCATTTTCAATGTTTCGGTAGCGAACGGAAGTTCGGTACCAATCTTAGGGTACTCATGTGTCACGATGGTACCATCAAAATCTACTGCAATTGTTGCCATTTTCTTATATCTTCTATAACTCTACTTTTTACTATTTCTTGATACTGGTATCGTTGGCGTTGCCATAGTGGCTGTTGCTATAGTTGCCGTAGCTGCCATACTGCCCATAGCTACCATATTTGCCATACTTGCCGTATGAGCCATAAGAACCATAGTTGCCGTACTTGCCATACTTGCCATATTTACCAACACCATAGTAGAAGCTGTGCTTCTTCTTGGAGAGGTCTACGCCGTTCAATACCAAGCACATGTTAGGCAACTTCTTCTCTGTGTTCAAGCCATTGATCATGCCGAAGCTTGTCTTTGGTGTATAGTCGGCACGACAAACGTATACACAGAGGTCTGCCAAACGTCCGAGTTGCAAACTATCGTTAACCAAACCGACTGGGGCAGTATCAAGGATGACGTAATCATAGTGCTCTTTCAATTGTTTGATGACATCGTCAAGGTTTGGACGTGTAACCAACTCTCCAGGGTTAGGAGGTACAGGACCAGCCATCAAGAGGTCGAGGTTGCTGTTAACCCCAGAAGACAAGATTTGATGCTGTATATCATCCCAAGTATTGTGCTCGTGTACAATCAGGTTGGTGATACCATTATGGTGGTTGTCTATCTGGAACAACTCAGCCAAACGAGGTTTACGGATGTCAAGACCTACCATGATAACCTTCTTGCCCAGTAAGGCAAGAGAGATACCTACATTGGATGCAATGAAGGTCTTACCCTCACCGGAAGTAGAAGATGTAAACATGAGCACCTTTTCGCCATTCTTCAACATAAATTGGATGTTGGTACGCAAGCCTCGGAAGATTTCCTCCATGAGGTTATTGACGTTTTGATGAACCACAATGTCTGCCTTTCCTTCTTTCTTGGCAGCGTCACTAGCCACAGGAACGTCGGCGATGATAGGTATGTTGGTTAATTTCATCACGTCTTCGTGTCCCTCAATCTTATACTTGAAGAACTCAATCATGAAGAGAATACCTGCTGGAATAGCCAAGCCAAGTACCAAGGCGATTAGCATGATGATGGCACCCTTAGGGCTTACCTTTCCTACGAATGAAGGTGCATCGATTACTTTACCCTTATCTGCTGTTGCAGCCAATGAAATAGAGTTCTCCTCACGCTTCTGAAGGAGCATCAGGTAAAGACCAGACTTTACCTCCTGTTGGCGCCCAATCTGTGTCAACACGCGCTCTTGCTCAGGTGAGCTGCCTATCTGGTTGGCATACAAGGCTGCCTGTCTAGCAATGCTGTTGCGCTGAATCTCCTGTCCCAACTTAGCCTGTCGCATGGCGCGCTTGATAGATGATGTCAAGTCTTCCAACTGTGCTGTGAGCGGAGTCACGGTAGGGGAGTTCTCACTTGCAGAGTGCAGGAGTTTGTTGCGCTCCAAGGCTATCTTGTTGTACTCATTGATGAGGGAGGTGGAACTCTCGTCGGTCAAACCTACATTAGATGGTATTGGCTGATACTTGTTTCCTGGCTCGTTCATATACTTTCCGAGTTCGTTTAACAAGTCTACCTGAGTGTTTGCCTCGTTTAATTTTTGTGAGAATTCATCCGCATTCTTAACAGAAGCCTCCGCATTAATCTTCATCTCAACTACGCTATTTTGCTTTTTATAGTTCTCCAACTGACCTTCTGTGGTACCCAGTTCGGTATTGATTTTTTGCAGACGGTTGTTGATGAACTGCTCTGTGCGAAATGCAATCTCGTTTTTGTCCTCATTGGCCTGACGATTGTAGTCCTTGATGAGAACATTGAGGTAGTCGAGTGCACGCTGAGGATTCTCGTCGTTCAATACGAGTTCTGCGATGGTTGTTGTCTTTGAAGTCTGGCTTACAGTCAAGTTCTTGACATACTTGTTGGCAGCCATTTCTGGTGAAACGATGACAGCTTTGATGCCGTCTCCATCTTTCAGCTTGCGGTTGCCATTGGCTGTGAAATAAATGGTACCTACGCGTGTATTGATTTGCGCAGGCAGATTTGTGAGTGTTTTCTCAAACTCCACAGGCTTCTTCTCGTAAGAGAATGCGTCTATTGGCACGTTGTATGAACCTGTCACATGGTAGTTGGCACCATCTTTTATGATGATCACTTTGATGGGCGCATTCAATTTCTTGAGGTGATTCAAGTCGAGGTCTACATTGATTTCTTGGTCCTTGTAGATGAGTTGATCCTTGAATGTGCTCTTGTGATAATAGTTTACGTATGCTTTCATATCGTAAACTGCCTGTTGGGCCAAGTCGTGAGCAGAAAGAATTTCAATCTCGTTGTCGATACCATTTGAGTTAGAGATAAAGCCCAGGTTGGCAGCATTCTGTATCATGCTGTTGCCCATGCTTCCGCCTCTCTTGTTCTGGTCGTCGTCCTTAATCAATACCTTGGTCGAAGCTTGGTATTGAGGAGTGGCATAGCGCAAGTAGAGGTATCCCAATCCCAAACAGACGATGAGGGATAGGAGGAACCATTTCCAGTTGAGGATAAGTGTAGAGTAAATCAGTTGAAAGTCAATGGCTGACTTCTCTTCTTGCTCTTGTACGCCTTCCAATTCTAAGTTCTTTGTTTCTTCCATTATCTATAATGTTGTTTTTTATTTTTTACACCTTTATTATATATAGCCTAGCTTCGTTATAAATGATAGACATGCTTATTTGCCTTCGGCCAATTCCTTGAGATATTGTCCGTAGCCATTTTTGAGCATAGGTTGTGCTAGATTCAACAGCTGATTATTGTTTATCCATCCTTGCTTGAACGCAATCTCTTCAAGACAGGCTACTTTCAACCCCTGTCGCTTCTCGATGACTTCAATGAAGGTGCTGGCTTCCGACAGCGAGTCGTGTGTGCCTGTGTCAAGCCATGCAAAACCTCGTTGCAAGGTGCGTACCTTGAGCGTCTTCTCGCCAAGGTAATGCTGGTTTACCGATGTAATCTCTAGTTCCCCTCGTGCGCTAGGCTTGATGTTCTTGGCAACTTCTACGACACTATTAGGGTAGAAATATAGTCCCACCACGGCATAGTTGCTCTTAGGGTGTGTAGGCTTTTCTTCGATGCTTAGGCAGTTGCCGTCCTTGTCGAATTCCGCTACACCATATCTTTCCGGGTCATTCACATAATATCCGAAGACGCTAGCTTGTCCAGCTTCGGCTGCCTTCACGCTTTCCTTGAGTAGTCCGGTAAAGCCCGCTCCATAGAAAATGTTGTCTCCCAGAACAAGGCAAACATTATCGTTGCCTATGAATTTCTCGCCAATGATGAAAGCTTGTGCCAATCCATCTGGCGAAGGTTGCTCTGCATACTCAAAGTGTACTCCCAGCTCGCTGCCGTCACCCAGCAAACGCTTGAAGCCCGGCAGGTCGAAAGGGGTGGATATAATCAGAATATCCTTGATTCCTGCCAACATGAGCACAGAAACCGGATAATAAATCATCGGTTTGTCGAAGATAGGAATCAGCTGCTTGCTGATGCCTTTGGTGATAGGGTAGAGTCTTGTACCCGAACCTCCTGCTAAAACGATTCCCTTCATATTTTCTCTATTTCTTAACTTTTGGATGTTGAAAAGTCAATTATTAAAACGTGGCAAAGGTAATAAAAATAATTGAAAGGGTGAAATGAAACGCCATAAATTCTTGTTTTTTGCAAGAAAAAGTATGTTTTAAGCGAAAAAACAACCCTTTCATTTTGATATTTTGCGATTTTATTGTATTTTTGCAAAACATTTGAGAACATTATAGATTATAAATTAATAAAGAAATGGGAATATTTTCTAAATTATTCGGTCGTAAAGACGACGATAAAAAGGTGGGTGGTATGGAAGACTACATGACCCTTGTCAGAGTATACTTCCAGGCAACCCTTGCCTCTCAGCTTGGTATCACGAATTTGGCTATGCTGCCCGACTTGCGTGTGTTCAAGACAAGCCTTCACGTTCCTACAGTGAACAATCGTCTCGGAATCGGTGAAAAGGCACAGGTGAAGAAGATGATGAAGAACATCTATAGTACCGAAGATTCTTTTTTCAAGGAGATTGATTCTAGTATTCGCAAGAACTGCCATAAGTTGCAAGATGTGAATGTTTATCTCATCCAATTCCAGAATTTCACACAAGACTTGATGATGTTGATGGGCAACTTGATGAAATTTAAGCTTCGTCTGCCTAGTTTCATGAAGAAATCCCTTTATAAGTTGACTGCCCAGACTGTGGACGACATCTTTAATAAAAATGATTTTTCTGATGCTAGTGTACTGAAAACTGTGTTCCAGTTGCGCCAGTTCAACAAGCGTTTGGCGTTCAGCCAGCAATGGGTTACTGATTTCACATTCCAGGTGTTGATGTTGGCTAAGAAAGAGCCACGTCCATCCGATGAAGATGTGGAAAAGGCAAAGCAAAAGATGGGAAAGTGATAAATATTGCGTCCAAAACAAAAAAACTTTGAAGAATATTTGTTTTTTTCAAATTATTCTTTTAAATTTGTAGCCAAAAATAAAAGTCATGAGTGCAAATGAGAAAATAATCAATACGTTTGCCACGAGAGTGAGGCAGATGATCCTCAAGTTTGACGAGGTCAAGCAGGAGAATGCCGAGCTTTATCAGATGGTGGATGAGCGCGATGCCAAAATCAAGGCATTGGAGGAGAAATTGTCTCAGGCGCAACACGACTATGACAGCCTGAAGATGGCGAAGATGATGACAATCTCCGACTCTGACATGGAGGCAACGCAGAAACGTATCGCCAAATTGATAAGGGATGTCAACAAATGTATAACGCTACTGAGCAACTAGCAAAATTCGGAGCGATGGCAGAACAAGAACAAGACAAATTACTCATAAGATTACACGTCTATGATACGGATCTCTCGGTGAGAATCCCGAGAGAAGATGAGGAATACTATCGTAAGTCGGCTAAGTTGATTGACGATATTATCAATTCGTATGCCAAAATTTTCAAGGGTCGCAAGAGCGACAAGGAAATCTTGTATATGGCGCTTATCGACGTGGCTTTGAGATATGAAAAAGAGGCAGCACGAAATGATACAGCCCCTTACAATGATATTCTTGAGAAGCTTACCTCTGAGATTGAAGATGCTTTGAAATAAGAATATTAATAAACATATATATAATGATAATAACTATTATAGTAGCCTTGGTGGCTCTCGTCATTGGCGGTGCTGCCGGGTATTTCATTTTCCGTTATGTGATTAAAGGAAAATATAATGAAATGATAGAAACTGCCAATAAAGAGGCAGAAGTGGTGAAAGAGAAGAAACTTCTTGAGGTAAAGGAAAAGTTCCTCAACAAGAAGGCTGAACTCGAAAAGGAAGTGCAACAGCGCAATTCTCGCATCCAGCAGAGTGAAAACAAGTTGAAACAGCGTGAGATTTCGCTCAACCAGCGTCAGGAAGACCTCGGTCGTCGCAAGCAGGAGGTTGAGCAGTATCAGCAGCGTGTTGACAATGAGAAGAAACTCTTGGCTGTCAAGCAGCAGGAACTCGACAAGATGCAGAAGCAAGAGCAGGCTAAGTTGGAGGAACTCTCTGGTTTGAGTGCCGAGGAAGCTAAGAGCCGCTTGGTGGAGAGCCTGAAGGATCAGGCTCGATTGGATGCTGCCAGCTACATCAATGAGATTATGGACGATGCCAAGCTCAATGCCAACCAGCAGGCTAAGAAGATCGTCATCCAGACTATCCAGCGTGTGGCTACAGAGACTGCCATCGAGAACTCTGTCAGTGTGTTCCACATCGACAATGATGAGGTGAAGGGACGTATCATCGGTCGTGAAGGTCGTAACATTCGTGCCCTTGAGGCTGCCACTGGTGTGGAAATCGTAGTGGACGATACTCCTGAGGCAATCGTCATCTCTGCTTTCGACCCTGTGCGCCGTGAGGTTTGCCGTTTGGCTCTCCATCAGTTGGTTGCCGATGGTCGTATCCACCCAGCTCGTATCGAGGAGGTGGTAGCCAAGGTGAAGAAGCAGCTTGACAATGAGATTATCGAGACCGGTAAGCGTACAGCCATCGACCTCGGTATCCATGGTTTGCACCCAGAGTTGATTCGTATCATCGGTAAGATGAAGTATCGTTCTTCATACGGCCAGAACCTTTTGCAGCACGCTCGCGAGACTGCTAACCTCTGTGCCGTGATGGCTTCTGAGTTGGGCTTGAACCCTAAGAAGGCTAAGCGTGCCGGTTTGCTCCACGATATTGGTAAGGTGCCTGACGAGGAGAGCGAGTTGCCACACGCATTGTATGGTGCCAAGATTGCAGAGAAGTACAAGGAGAAGCCAGACATCGTGAATGCCATTGGTGCTCACCACGATGAGATGGAGATGAATACTTTGTTGGCTCCAATCGTTCAGGTTTGTGATGCCATCTCAGGTGCTCGTCCAGGTGCTCGCCGTGAGATTGTGGAGGCTTACATCAAGCGTCTCAACGACCTTGAGGCTATTGCCATGAGCTATCCAGGTGTAACCAAGACATACGCTATCCAGGCTGGTCGTGAGCTTCGTGTCATCGTCGGTGCCGACAAGATGAGCGACGAGGAGAGTACAAAGCTCTCTGACGAGATTGCAACCAAGATTCAGAATGAGATGACTTATCCTGGTCAGGTTAAGATTACCGTGATTCGTGAGACACGTAGCGTAGCTTACGCTAAGTAATTTGGTAAGGAATAATATCTGAGGCTTATGCCTTTCATATATTAGATTATCGTTTGAAGTTTAAATTGTCGTTTCCCTTCCGATAGGTTGGGAGATGTATTGTTGATAAAGCCGCAGCTCGAAAGGGTTGCGGCTTTTATCTTGTACAAAAAACGAAGCCCACTTCATTGCACAATGAAGTGGGCTTCGTTAGCTTTTGAAGTAGGCTTCATGATGAGATGAAGCCTACTTCATTTTTTTTATGCGTAGGAATGCATTCCTGTGAGGAAGTAGTTTACACCGAAGTAGGTCATCACGATGCTTAGGAAAGCAAGGGTGATATAGATGTGATAGGCGAGTGGCTTGCGGAAGATAGGCAAGCTCTGTGTATGCACTACCACGGCATATATCATAAAGGTGATGAGCGCCCAGGTTTCCTTGCTATCCCAGCTCCAGTAGGTTCCCCAGCTTACGTTTGCCCAGATGGCACCGATGAAGATTCCGAAGCCCATGGCTGTGAGGGCAGGGTAGAGGAAGATGCGGCTTAATGCTTGCAATTCCTCGCCATGAGAACGCAGGCAGATGCCCATGATGCCACAGATAAAGGTGAGCGAGAGCAGCGCATAACTCATCATGATGATGCTTACGTGCATACTCAGCAACGGACTGTTCAATACAGGCATCATCTGTCCGATGGCTGGGTCCATCTGGTTGATGTGGCTCACCAAGAGGAAGAATCCCGACAACAAGAATCCGAATACCATCACGATGCGGATACGGAACTGCATCACGATGCTGATAAGCATCACAAACCAAGCCACGGTCAACATACTCTCATATCCATTCGACATCGGAACATTGCCACTGATAATCCATCTCAGTGCCAAACCCAAAGTAAGGGCTAGGAAGGAAACACAGAGCAAGATAGGCAAGGCGATATTCAAGACCTTGATTTCTTGCTTCTTCGTCATGCGATAGATAGTGTAGAAGAGGGCAATGAATCCCAATGTGAGGTTCACCATAAAGAGGATGGTGGCGAATGGGAAAGCGTTGTTCATTCGTTCTGCCTTGTATTGAGTCTTGCTTGGTAGCGAGTTGCCGCCGCTTACCTCCTGATACTTTCTCATCTTGTCGAAGAACACGTTCACACGGTCGATGTTTCCCGCTTTCACGTCGCCATAGAGCAAGGAGAACACATTCTTGATATAGAGCGCGTGCTGATGTTCCACGGCGAGAGGCAACTTATCTACCGGTGAAAACCAAGTAGTGGTGCTCGCCTTGATGAAAGGATTGTTCTTGGTGGCTTTCACGTTCTTGGTGAAGGTGTAAGGCAGTACCTTCAGCGAGATGCCTTGGCGCAGTTCCATGATAATCTGAATCTTGCCGTCGATGTCGGCGGCTTGTTGATGGAACTTGTCCTGCTGTCCGTTGTAGTATTCCTGTACATACTGTCCGATGGTATAGCCACCCATATCCCGATTGAAGAAACTATTCAATGCGGCGTAATC
>DJSH01000082.1 GCA_002440225.1 Candidatus Segatella violae | reverse complement strand
TAGGTTACGATTACCAAAGCCATTTCTGCACGGCTTTCAAGCGGAAGTACGGGGTAAGCCCGATGGAATACAGATTGAGGAGAGGAGTTATCGCAAGCGTATGATAGCTTGATTTTCCACGAAAAGAGAACAAATATTCATCAAGACATAGAAAAAGGAAAATAGAACTCATCAATAATTGATATAAAAAGTTCCAAGCGAGGTTTTCAAAAAAACGCACTTGGAACTTTTTTCTATCTTACTAATTCACTAGCTCTAATTATTCTCACCCCTGGCAGATAACACCATACGAGCAAAGCAGGAACCATCGTTGAAAACAATTCCAAATAACTAAAACTATTAAGCAACCAAAGTATTCCCACAACACTTCGAACACCATATAACCCTACAATAACCAACATTGCAAATCTTTGCAATGGAAATTTTCTGAAATCGCCTGATACAGCGAGAGCATACACTCCTGCTAATGCAAAAGCCAACGCCAAGCCAACGGTCACTACATACAACAACCAATCCTGACCCAAACAGAGTTGCCTCATCTCATCTAATATGCCATAGGCATCGAGTGCCTCCTCCAAAATCCTTTCTGTCATTATTCTATCGGAATCCAAATCTCTGTAAGAAGGTCCTTAGGCTCGGTTGTTTCTGGGTCGTTCAAGTAACGCTCAAACATTTGGCAATGCTCCAACACCCCCTCACCAACTTTCCATTTCTGCCCAGACTTTGGAAACAACTCGCCATACACCTTGGCATTCACCTCACCCAGCTTCTCATAGGGCCCTTGGTAACGATACACCAAGAAGCGACCGCCATAAATCGTGATAATATCGACTTCGCCATCAGGCTTCATACTATCCACCACAGAAGCGGCAATGCAAACGTCAGCACGACATTCGCCTGTAGGAGTCGTGACGGGATTGTCGTGATAGACGTTGATGTACTCAGCATCTGGGCAGTCGAAGTCGAGATGATGTTTGCGACAATACTCACCGAGCTTGTCCCAAGCCGCCTTGTAATCCATCTGACAATAGTTACCAACAAGACGAACGGCAATTGCCTTCACGTCCTTACGAGTCTCAATTCTTTCTGTAATTTCCATTTCCTTGTTTCTTTATAATTTAATTTTTCATTTCTAACTGCAATAAGCTAGATTCCAACTGCAAAAGTAAGAAATGCCCATGATACTAACTTTAACATAGCGGAATAAAGCACAAGCAAATGAAAGTTAACTATAAAAACCAGAAAAACATTCCCCAAATACATACTTATTCCAAAAAGTTTTGTATCTTTGCAACAGATTTAAAATAACAAGACTATGGCTTTGAAATTATATCCTATAGGAATACAGACCTTCGAGCGAATCCGTAAGGAAGATAAGCTCTACATAGACAAGACGGAATACATCTATCGCATGACCCACACCAATAGCACGTATTTCTTCCTGGGACGACCACGCCGTTTCGGCAAGTCGCTTCTAGTATCAACCTTGCAGAGTTACTTCGAAGGCAAGAAGGAACTATTCCAAGGACTTGCCATGGAAAAACTGGAGAAGGACTGGACGGAATACCCCGTCCTCCACTTCAGCATGGCGATGGGCAAGCACATGGAAAAGGAACAGCTGGAAAGATACCTTATTTATATCTTAAAGGAGAACGAAAGACGATTTGGTGTTCAAAGCGACCTTATCGACCCCAACCTTCGACTAGCCAACCTGATTACCACCCTATATGAGAAGACTGGCAAGCAGGTTGTCGTACTCATTGATGAATACGATGCGCCTCTATTGGACGTGGCTCACGAAAAAGAGCAGTTGGAGGTACTTCGCAACATCATGCGCAATTTCTACAGTCCTTTGAAGGACTGCGAGCCAAAACTTCGCTTCGTCTTCCTCACCGGAATCACCAAGTTCTCCCAGCTCAGTATATTCAGCGAACTGAACAATATCACAAACATTTCTATGGATGATGAATATGCGGGAATATGCGGCATCACCAAGGAGGAACTCCTAAACAACATGTCGGAAGACATTGATATGCTCGCCAAGTCATTGGGATATACTAGAGATGTAACCATCGCAAAACTGAAGGAACATTACGATGGTTACCATTTCTCCAAGGTTTCACCAGATGTGTTCAACCCATACAGTCTGCTCAACTGTTTTGCCAAACGAGAACTAGGTGCCTACTGGTTCGGCTCTGGCACGCCTACTTACCTCATCAACATGATGCGCAAAAAGGGTGCCGTACCTACCGACATTACCCGTGTGGAAGCCGACGAGAGCGAGTTTGACGCACCAACAGAGGAGATGACTACTATCATGCCGCTGCTCTATCAGAGCGGTTACATCACCATCAAGGACTATAACAGGGACTACAACTATTATACCCTCGACGTACCCAACAAGGAGGTGAAAGTGGGCTTGACCAAGGCGCTCATCCCATCTTACGTCACCCCGAACACGCTTGCCACCACCAACACGGCTCGTCGCATCGCCCAGGCACTCGACAAGCAAGACATGGACGGAGCCTTGCATCTCTTGCAGGATTTCCTCGGCACAGTGCCTTATTGCAACGTGACAAATTACGAGGGTCATTACCAACAGATGCTCTTCATCATCTTCTCCCTCCTCACCGACTATCTGGTGGATGTTGAGATTCATACGCCAAGGGGGAGAGTGGATATGGCGCTCCTCACCAAGACCGACCTCTACGTCATCGAGCTGAAGCTCAACAAGAATGCCCAGACAGCGATGCAACAAATCAACCTGAAGAACTATCGCCAGCGTTTCGCCCTCTGTGGCAAACCAATCACCAAGGTAGGCATCAACTTCGACTCAACCCAAGGGAACATCGAGGACTGGGTGATAGAGAAATAGAAAATAGACAAATAACAAAGGCAATATCCAAGCTTCACTAGCTGGACATTGCCTTTTTACGAACCTAAAGTAATTCTGAGTCACGTTTCCGCAACATTTGTTTTTTCCTATATATTCTAAACTAACTTAAACTTAAAAATCCATTCTTCAATTCGATTGCAAAAGTAGCAAAGGATGACGACACTGGTTTTAATCTGACGGAATAACTCGATTCATTTTCCAACCAAAACAAAGAGTTTTCACAATCAAAACAAAGAGTTTTCCAATCAAAACAAAGAGTTTTCCATCCAAAACGAAGAGAAAGCGAGATTACATTCTCGCCTTCTGCTCCTGTCCAGCACCTGTGCCACGATACTTGCTTCTTGCCTCATTAAATTTCCAGGTAATGTCGAGCGAGAAGTAACGACGACTCGGATTGTACGACGACAACTCTCTCGCACCAAACATGGTGACTCCGCTCTTGTTGGTGTTGAAAATGTCGTTGCAACGAAGGTCGGCGGTAAGCGAACCGAGCGAACGAAGATTGAAATCCCGCTGAATGCCAAGACCGATGTTGCACGAAGTCTTGTAGAAACGAAGATTGTCGTAATCGCCCTTGGTCCTTACCTGTGCGAAGGCATTGAGACGGAAATGAGCAGGTAGTTCTACGTCATTGTTCCAAACCAATTGCCAGAAAGGACGATTCATCGTCATTTCCTCGCCACTCGCCGTGAGCGTCTTGTAATTTTGCGCAATCCAGCCCACACTCCACAAAGGGTGCCACTTGCCTATCGTAGGACGGAAGGAAGGATTGATGACCCACTTGTCGTAACCATCCGATGCATTCACCGGGTGGATGATGCTCAACAGCGGATCGTCGCTACCCGGATAAGGCTCGGTCAAGAGCGCCACCACATCCTTGGTATGGGAATAATTCACCACCAGGTTGAATGACTGATAGGCTGCATTCAAGAGCAGCACGTGCGAATAAGTAGGCTTCAGGTAAGGATTGCCCGTTTGGTAAGCATACCTATTTATATAGATGGTAGAACTGGTGAGGTTGCTGTACTCCGGTCGCTTGATATCTTGGCGATAAGAAAGGCTCAGTTGCACTTTTCCTATCGGGAGACTCAAGGCTGCTGTAGGGAACCAATCGCCATATTTTCGGCTCACATCCTCCTGCTTGCCACCATTCTTTCGACTTTCATCATCCTGCTTATCTCCATACTCATAATAGCCAGTGTTGAGGTATTCGTATCTCACACCAATCTGAGCAAAGAGGCTCCCGAACCTGCGTCCATATTCGATGAAACCCGCCGCCATCGACTCCTTGATGCGAGTATCGGTATTAGCCATAGGCAACTGGCTCTCGCTCTGGTAGGAATAAGCGTCCGAGCGATTGTTGTGGCTGTACTCGCCTCCCACCGTCAGACTACCTTGCCAAACAGGATAAGAGAATACAAGCTTGCTCGCCCAGAAACGATTCTGGCTCTTCGTGAAATTATCCACCTTGCTGAAACTCTTGTTGCCATCTGCATCCGTGATGCTTTCCTCCGTGCCGTTCGGCTCCTTGTTGACATCGAAGAGACCGTCGATGTTGAGGTCAATGCCTAGCTTGCCCACCTTTCCGTTATAATAGGCATTGAAGATGTGCTTCTTGAAGGTAATCTCCTGATAGATTTTACTCTCCGAAAGCTCTCGATACTTGCCATCCTCATAAGAATCGGTGTTCAACCAGCCATTGCAGGTTTGCCAAGGATGGTTGTCAAACTTATAGTAAGCTCCCAAGGAATGGTTCTCGTCAATCATGTAATTCACCTGAATCTGTGGCGACCATCCCCTCCATTTCAAATGGCTGTTTTGATGGCTCTCGCCACGATACTGGTGCTCACCCACCTGATAATTCAAGATATTCTCCTGAAAATACTTGTTGGCGTAATCATAGCCAGCCCAGAAAGAGCCAGTCACATCGAGTCCACCATGGCGATAGTTGAGGTCGAGATTGTTGTCGGCGGCAGTACCATAATGATAGCCCATGCTCGCCTTCTCGATGAAACTCCAGCCCTCGCCCTTTGCTTTCCTCAACGTGATGCGAACCACAGCCTTCACGCTGGCAGCGTATCGGGCACCTGGATTCTGCACCACATCCACGGTCTTGATTTGGTCAGACTGGATGCGGGAAAGTTCCTTCAAGTCTTGCACCTTTCTGCCATTGATGTAAACCTCCGCATCGCCACGACCGAAGACCTCCACTCCCCCATCCTTGTTGGCCTTTAGCTGAGGAATGCGATTGAGCACATCGGTGCAAGAGCCAGCCTTCTCCAAGATGGTTCCATTGACGATGGTTCTGAGCGCATCGCCCTTCACTCTGGTTTTAGGCAGAGTGCTCTTGATGGTTACTTCCTGGAGCATCAGCGTCGTATCATTCAAGTTACTAGAATTTTTATCGCTTTGAGCGAAGTTACTAGAAACATGATTGCTCTGAGCGAAAACAGCTATGGGCAACATTGTGCCAAGAATAGCCAAGTTTCTTTTTGCGTTCATATTGATTCTAATTAAGTTCATATTGATTATTGTTATGATAATAAT